>JAZNTG010000024.1:0-18349 GCA_045591645.1 Acutalibacteraceae bacterium
AGAATAGTAATGGCTTTCTCGGTCGCGGCGGCTTATGCCGACGGCGAGAGCGTTATTTCCGACTCTGAAGCGTCAGCTAAATCTTACCCCGAGTTTTTTGAAAGCTTTAACAGTTTGGAGGGAATAGCAAATGAGATCTGATATTGGAAACGCAGTTCGGCTTACCGTTTTCGGCGAAAGCCACGGACCTGCTATCGGCGCGGTGGTTGAGGGACTGCCTGCAGGACATAGGATAGATTTTGACTTTATGCTTTCCCAAATGGCAAGAAGAGCACCGGGCAGAGACAAGTCTACTACCTCGCGTAAGGAAGCCGACCTTCCCGAAATTCTTTCGGGCGTTCAGGACTCAGTTACCACAGGGGCACCGCTTGCTCTAATCATCAAAAACAACAATACAAAATCGGGCGATTATGATAATCTGAAAGTAAATCCCCGACCCTCTCATTCCGACTATGCCGCTTATGTTAAGTATGAAGGTATGAACGATGTAAGAGGCGGAGGACATTTCTCAGGCAGACTTACCGCTCCCATAGTTGCAGTCGGCGCTATCTGCAAGGGAATACTTAAAGAAAAGGGAATTACCGTCGGCGGACATATCAGCAGTATCGGCGCGGTATCGGATAAGCCTTTTGACTATGTTAATATATCGTCAGAAGAGCTTGATTATCTTTCAAAAGAGTTCTTTGCCCTTAATGACAAAACCGTCGAAGCGGCTATGCGTGAAGAAATTGAGAATGCAAGAATGAATCTTGACTCAATCGGCGGCACGGTAGAGCTTGCCGCAGTAGGTGTACCGGTTGGCATCGGAAACCCGATGTTTATGGGAGTTGAGAATGTAATCTCAAATATTCTTTACGGAATTCCTGCTGTAAAAGGGGTTTCGTTCGGCCGAGGCTTTGAATACGGCCTTATGCGCGGAAGCGAAGCCAATGACGATATGTATTACGATGAAAACGGCAAGGTGCGTACCGTTACCAATAACTGCGGCGGAATTACGGGCGGCATCACCAACGGTATGCCGATAATCGTAAAAGCGGCTCTGAAGCCGACTCCTTCTATTGCGCAGAACCAGAAGACCGTAAATCTCAGAACAGGTAAAAATGAAAACCTCAATATAGAGGGCAGACACGACCCCTGTATAGTTGCGAGGGCTTTGCCCGCGCTGGAAGCGGCTTTTGCGATCGGACTCTTGGATCTTCTGAAAATGGAGGGCAAGCTATGAGTCTTGAAGATATAAGAAAAGATATCGATGAGTTAGACCGCGAACTTATACCGCTTCTAAAAAAGCGTATGGACTGCTCGCTGAAGGTTGCCGAGGTAAAAAAGGCTGAAGGATTGCCTATTTATCACCCCGGCAGAGAGCGGGAGATTCTTGACCGCGTGAACGCGGCTGGCGGAGAATACGGCAGATATATCGAATCGGTCTACCGCGAGCTTATGAGCGTCAGTCGCGAGGCGCAGCAGGCAGAGATGACGGGTATCGGTCAGCTTGCAGAGGATATCAAAGCCGCAAGCAGTAATATTAAGAAGAATGTGACCGTTGCCTGTCAGGGTATAGAGGGTGCCTTTTCCAATATCGCCGCTATAAATCTGCACGCTGACAGTAATATTAAATTCTTTCCCACCTTTGAAGATGTTTTCAAAGCGGTCGAAAATGACGAGGCTGCTTACGGCGTCGTACCTGTAGAGAATTCCAATGCGGGCTCGGTAATAGAGGTCTATGACCTTATACTTAAGTACCGCTTTTATATCGTTTCGGCGGCAGAGCTTGAGGTCAACGAAAACCTGCTTGGGATCAAGGGTGCTACGGTCGGCGATATTAAAACAGTGTATTCTCATCCGCAGGCGCTCGCTCAGTCGGACGAGTTTATAAAGGAGAGGGGGATAACCCCCATCCAATATACAAATACCGCTATGGCGGCAAAGCTGGTCAGCGATATGAAGGATAAAGCTGTCGGTGCGATAGGTTCGACCCTTGCGGCAAAGCTTTACGGACTTGATATAGTAGTTCCGAAGGTCCAGACTATAAAGCATAATTGCACAAGATTTATAACTATCTCCAAGGAGCTCACGATCCCTGAAGAAGCAAACAAGATAAGCGTGGTTTTCTCGCTTCCTCACACTGTAGGCGCGCTGCAAAGAGTGCTTGACCGATTTAGTATGAATGGACTGAATCTTACAAAGATTGAATCGCGGGCAGCCCGAAACGGTAAATTCGAATATCTTTTTTATCTTGACTTTTCAGGCAATTTGAAGGATTATAATACAGTAGCGTTTATATCTTCTTTGGAAGATGAACTTCCCGATTTTACCTTCCTCGGAAACTATAACGAGAAGCTTATCAAAGAATAACATTATATATAGGTATTGGTGATAAAAATGGCTAATGATAAAAAAGTAACCGCAATAACCTCTATGGAGGAGGACTTTGCAAAATGGTATACCGACGTAGTGCTGAAAGCTGAGCTTATTGACTACGCATCTGTCAAGGGATGTATGATAATCCGCCCCTACGGCTGGGCTATTTGGGAGAACATCCAGAAAATACTTGACGGAATGTTTAAGGAAACGGGACACGAAAATGTTTCAATGCCTATGTTCATTCCTGAGAGTCTTCTGCAGAAGGAAAAGGATCACGTTGAGGGCTTTGCTCCTGAGGTCGCTTGGGTGACCCACGGCGGAAGTGAAAGATTAGAGGAGAGAATGTGTGTAAGGCCTACCTCCGAGACCCTCTTCTGCGACCACTATAAAAATATAATTCATTCTTGGCGCGATCTGCCCAAGCTCTATAATCAGTGGTGCAGTGTTGTGCGTTGGGAAAAGACCACCCGTCCCTTCTTGCGCTCACGCGAGTTTCATTGGCAGGAGGGTCATACAATCCATGCAACTGCCGCCGAGGCAGAAGCAGAGACTATCCAGATGCTCAACGTATATGCTGAGTTCGCAGAGCGTTATCTTGCTATGCCCGTTATCAAGGGCGTCAAGACCGAGAAAGAGCGTTTTGCAGGCGCTGTCAACACCTATACCATCGAGGCTATGATGCACGACGGTAAGGCTCTTCAGTCGGGAACCTCACACTTCTTCGGCGACGGCTTTGCAAAGGCTTTCGGAATTCAGTTCGCCGATAAGGATAATAAACTTTCTACTCCGTTCCAGACCTCATGGGGTGTTTCGACCCGTCTTATCGGCGCAATTATTATGACCCATGGTGATGATAACGGACTTGTATTGCCTCCTGCAGTAGCTCCGATTCAGACGATAGTCATCCCGATCGCTTCTCATAAAGAGGGCGTCATCGAAAAGGCTTGCGAGGTTACTGAGAGACTGAAGAAGATATGCAGAGCAAAGATAGATGTGTCCGACAACTCTCCCGGCTGGAAGTTTGCAGAGTATGAGATGAAGGGCGTGCCGCTTCGTCTTGAGCTTGGCCCCCGCGATATTGAAAACAATCAGTGCGTAGTAGTACGCAGAGACAACGGCGAAAAGACGGTTGTTTCTCTTGATGAGCTCGAAACAGTTATCCCCGAGATGCTCGACAAGGTTCGCGACGGACTTTATGAAAAGGCTCTCGCAAATAGAACATCTAAGACCTACGAGGCAAAGACTCTCAATGAGATGATCGAGATAGCCGACTCTAAACCGGGCTTTATCAAGGCTATGTGGTGTGAGGAAAGAGAATGTGAAGAAGCCCTCAAAGAGAAAGCAGGGGTTTCTTCCAGATGTATGCCCTTTGAGCAGGAAGAAATTACTGCTAATTGTGTCTGCTGCGGCAAGCCTGCTAAAAAGATGGTTTATTGGGGTAAAGCGTATTAATTATATAAATTAGGTGATATTATGACCGATTTAGAACTTATAAGAAGTAAAAAAGGCTTTATTTGTGATATGGACGGTGTTATTTATCACGGGAGCCAGCTGCTTCCTTCTACAAAAAAATTTGTGGAGTGGTTGCAGAAGGAGAATAAGCAATTTCTCTTTTTAACAAACTCCAGTGTGCGAAGTCGTACCGAGCTTCGTCAAAAGCTGCAGCGAATGGGTATGGATATAGAGGAGCATCATTTTTATACTTCGGCTATTGCCACTGCCCGTTTCCTTGCGAAGCAAAAACCAAATTGCAGTGTTTACTGTATTGGTGAAGCGGGGCTTTTGAATGCGATTTATGAAGAAGGACTCACCGTTAATGATGTGAATCCTGATTATGTTGTTGTAGGCCCTACGGAGAATTACAGCTTTTTAAATATGGCAAAGGCGGTAGACCTTGTAAATAAAGGGGCGAAGCTTATCGGCACAAATCCTGACACAACAGCACCCATGGAGGGTGGAGTAATAATTCCTGACTGCAAGGCTCTTGTAGCACCGATTGAGATTGCTACTGGCAAACAGGCATATTACCTCGGCAAGCCAAATCCGCTTATGATGCGTTCGGGCTTTCATAGGCTCGGTTGCAAATCGGAGGATGCGGTTGTAATCGGCGACAGAATGGATACCGATATAATAGCGGGCGTCGAGTCGGGCGCGACTACCGTACTTGTTCTTACCGGCGTTTCAAGCCGCAAAACGGTAGAGGAGTTTCCATATAGACCTAATTTTATCCTTAATGATGTAGGTGAAATAGTAGGGTAGAGGATGTATAATATACCTTATATATAAGGCTCAGAAAATGCACAAAAAAATATTTAAATATTTTAAAAAAAACACTTGCATTGCAGGTGTTTTTGTGTTATTATATCAGAGTACGCTATGTTTGATAATAGCGCCAGATATGCGTTGATGCGGGAGGTGGCCGTCCAAGAGACGGGAAATTTCCGCGGAGTATGTCCGATTTTAAACCGGGCGAGGAAGAACTTAGAGTGTGCTGTGCGGCAACTTGCGATGCCGTGTAGCAATGACAGGCGCATTGCGCCGTCAGCCCCGGAATGACTGCAACCCCAGCCATCCGGTTTTATAATGTACCGTGAAGAAACACACGGCGCGGTGTAAGTTCTGCCCGCAAATCCAACAAGGAGGAGCAATTGAAATGGCAGTAAAAGAAAAGATCAGAATTCGCATTAAGGGATACGATCACGCGCTTGTAGATCAGGCCGCTGACAAGATCGTAGAGACTGCGAAGCGCACTGGCGCAAGAGTTTCGGGACCCGTTCCGCTACCGACCGAGAAGGAAGTAGTTACCATCCTTCGCGCTGTTCATAAGTATAAGGACAGCCGTGAGCAGTTCGAGACCAGAACCCACAAAAGGCTTATCGACGTTCTCAGACCTTCAAACAAAACTGTTGAGGCTCTGACAAGTCTTGAGCTTCCCGCCGGCGTAGACATCGAAATTAAGCTTTAATTTCTGAGTCTGCAAGGCAGGTCATGTTGGAGAGATCCAACCAATAACCAAGGAGGAAAATAAAATGAACAAAGGTATCATCGGAAAAAAGCTCGGTATGACTCAGCTTTTTGACGCAAACGGAAACGTCGTTCCCGTTACTGTTATTGAAGCAGGCCCCTGTGTCGTTGCTCAGAAGAAGACAGTAGAAAACGACGGCTACGATGCTATCCAGATCGGCTACGGCGATCTTAAGGCATCTAAGGTAAACAGCCCTATGAAGGGTCACTTTGCTAAGAATGATGTAGCTCCCAAGAAGGTTCTTCGCGAACTTCGCCTTGAGGACTGCAGCGCTGCAAACGTAGGCGACATCATTAAGGCTGACATTTTCGCAGAGGGCGACAGCGTAGATGTACGCGGCACCTCAAAGGGTAAGGGCTACGCAGGAACAATCAAGCGTTGGAACTTTGCCCGTCTGAAGGAAACACACGGTACCGGTCCTGTACACCGTCACGGCGGTTCTATGGGCGCTTGCTCTTCGCCGTCCAGAGTTTGGAAGGGTAAGAAGATGGCAGGTCACCTCGGTAATGAGCGTGTAACCGTTCAAAATCTCAAAGTTGTTAAAATCGATGCAGAGAACAACATCATCGCAGTTAAGGGCGCCGTTCCCGGTCCCAAGGGCGGAATCGTAGTTCTCTTCGACAGCGTAAAGGCTTAAGGAAGGAGTGTTCTAAATGGCTAATATAGCAGTAGTTGATATGACCGGCAAAAACGTCGGAGAAATCACCTTAAGTGATGCAGTATTCGGTATCGAGCCGAACGCAGCAGTAATGCACGAAGCTGTTGTTAATTATCTTGCAAATCAGCGTCAGGGCACACAGTCCACCTTAACCCGTACTGAGGTTTCCGGCGGCGGCAAGAAGCCCTGGAGACAGAAGGGCACAGGTCACGCTCGTCAGGGTTCGACCAGAGCTCCTCAGTGGAGACACGGCGGTATCGTCCATGCTCCGAAGCCGAGAGATTACTCTTATGTAATCAATAAGAAAGAGAGAAGACTTGCTTTGAAGAGCGCTCTTTCAGATAAGGTACTCACCGGTTCTCTTATCGTTCTCGATGCTCTCGCCGTTGACTCTTACAGCACTAAGACTGTTGCCGCTTGCCTCAAGGCTATCGGCGCAGAAAAGAAGACTCTTATCGTCCTCGAGGACAATAACAGCTTCGCAGTTAAGAGCGCGGCAAACATCGCAGGCGTAAAGACCGCTCAGTACAACACTATCAACACCTATGATATTCTTAATGCTGATTCTCTTGTAATCGTTAAGAATGCAGTAGCTAAGATCGAGGAGGTTTACGCATAATGTTAGCACACGATATTATAATCGCTCCTGTTATTACCGAAAAGAGCATGGCAGGTATCGCTGATAAGAAGTACACCTTCAAGGTTGCAAAGAATGCAGGTAAGGTTGAGATCGCAAATGCGATCGAGGAAGTTTTCGCTGGCGTAAAGGTTGATAAGGTCAACACCATCAGCGTAAGAGGCCAGGAGAGAAGACGCGGCCGTTACAGCGGCTACACCGCTTCTTGGAAAAAGGCTATCGTAACCTTAAAGAAGGATTCCAAGCCGATCGAGTTCTTTGACGGACTGATCTAAACTAACTGTAAGTCGAAATTAAATCAGGATTTAATTTCCGGTGATGTATGAGGTTCTTCATTATAACCTCGCTAAGCCTAAATAGGAGAGTGAAACAAAATGGCAATTAAACATTATAAGCCTACTACTCCGGGTCGCCGTAATATGACAACTATGGATTATTCCGAGCTGTCTAAGGTAGCTCCCGAGAGAAGTTTGCTCACAGCTTTAAAGAAAAATGCCGGTAGAAACAGCTACGGCAGAATCACAGTTCGTCACAGAGGTGGCGGAAACCGCAGAAAGTACAGAGTTATCGATTTCAAGAGAAACCGTTTCGGAATCTCTGCTACCGTTCTCACTAAGGAATACGATCCTAACCGTTCTGCATTTATCGCCCTCGTTCAGTACGAGGACGGTGTTAAGAGCTACATTATCTGCCCAGTCGGCCTTAATGTAGGAGATAAGGTAGTAAGCGGACCCGATGCTGACATTAAGCCCGGTAACGCACTTCCGCTCGTAAACATCCCTGTCGGTACCGTTGTTCACAACGTTGAGCTTTACCCCGGTAAGGGCGCTCAGCTCGCACGTAGTGCAGGTAATATGGCACAGCTCATGGCAAAGGAAAACGGCAAGGCACTTCTTCGTCTGCCCTCCGGTGAGCTTCGCAACGTTCCTGAGCTTTGCATGGCAACTGTCGGACAGGTATCAAACCCTGAGCACGCAAACGTTAACTACGGTAAAGCCGGACGTAAGCGTCATATGGGTTGGAGACCTACCGTTCGCGGTTCTGTAATGAACCCCTGCGATCACCCCCACGGTGGTGGTGAAGGTAAGTCACCCATCGGACGTCCCGGTCCTGTTACTCCTTGGGGCAAGCCTGCTCTCGGATACAAGACCAGAGACAAGCACAAGCATTCCGATAAGTATATCGTAAAGCGTCGCGCTAAATAGTCGGACGAAAGGAGTTTGAATTATGGGAAGGAGCATTAAAAAAGGACCTTACGTGCAGCCCGTGCTGCTTAAGAGGGTCAAAGAAATGAATGCTGCCGGTGAGAAGAGAGTTCTCAAGACCTGGAGCCGTTCATCAACCATTTTCCCCGATTTCGTCGGACACACTTTTGCCGTTCATGACGGCCGCAAGCACGTTCCGGTATATGTTACTGAGGATATGGTTGGACACAAACTCGGCGAGTTCGCACCCACAAGAACCTTTAAGGGTCACGCCGGTTCTAAAACAAGCAAGTAAGCAGCGAAAGGAGTATAAACAATGGAAGCAAGAGCTACTTTAAAATTTGCTCGCATTTCGCCTCGTAAGGTCAAGATTGTAATGGATCTTATCCGCAATCAGGACGCTGACAAAGCAATGGCTATTCTTAAGTTTACACCCAAGGCTGCGTGTGAACCCCTTGCTAAGCTGTTAGCTTCTGCTATGGCAAATGCTGAAAACAATCACAATATGGATGTTTCTAAGCTTTATGTTGCAGAGTGCTTTGCCTGCCCCGGTCCGATACTCAAGAGAATCCGTCCGAAGGATCACGGCCGCGCACATCGCATTTTAAAGAGAACAAGCCATATGACACTCGTTCTTAAAGAACGTGAAATCTAAAGAGGAGGTTAAAGTTAATGGGCCAGAAAGTAAATCCCCATGGATTCCGTGTAGGAGTCATTAAGAATTGGGACTCTCGTTGGTTCGCCAAGGACGAAGTTTTCGGAGATACTTTGGTTGAGGACTACAACCTCCGCAAGTACCTGAAGAAGAGACTTTTCTCTGCAGGCGTTCCCAAGATCGAGATCGAGCGTACCGCTCAGCGCGTACGTATCCACATCCACTGCGCAAAGCCGGGCTTTGTAATCGGAGCAAAGGGAGCTGAAATTGAGAAGCTCCGCGTTGACTGCCAGAATATGCTCGGTAAGCCGGTAGTTATCAACATTGTTGAGATCAAGAATCCTGACCTCAACGCAACCCTCATTGCAGAAAACATCGCAGCTCAGCTTGAGAAGCGTGTTTCCTTCAGAAGAGCTATGAAGCTTTGCATCGGCAGAGCTATGAAGCTTGGCGCAAGAGGTATCAAGGTTAAGTGTTCGGGCCGTCTCGGCGGTGCTGAAATCGCAAGAAGTGAAACTTACCATGAGGGAACCATTCCGCTTCAGACCATCCGTGCCGATATCGACTATGGCTTCGCAGAGGCTGATACGACATACGGTAAGATCGGTGTTAAGGTATGGCTCTACAAGGGTGAGGTTCTCCACGACAACCGTAAGTCGAAGAGAGAAGGAGGCGCTCGCTAATGTTACTGCCTAAGCGTGTTAAATACCGTCGTGTACAGCGCGGTCGTCTGACCGGTACTGCTTCACGCGGAAATACCGTAACCTACGGTCAGTACGGTCTGCAGGCAATGGAGCCTGCTTGGATCACATCCAACCAGATCGAGGCTGCCCGTATCGCCATGACCCGTTACATTAAGCGTGGCGGAAAAGTTTGGATCAAGATATTCCCCGACAAGCCGATCACTGCAAAGCCGGCTGAGACCCGAATGGGTTCCGGTAAAGGTTCACCTGAGTATTGGGTAGCCGTTGTTAAGCCCGGCCGCGTAATGTTCGAAATCGGCGGAGTTGACGAAGAGCTTGCTAAGGAAGCTATGAGACTTGCTGCTAATAAGCTTCCCATCAAGTGCAAGTTCATTACTAAAGAGGAAAAGGGTGGTGAGCAGTAATGAATGCTAAGGAAATCAGACAGAACACTTTACCCGAACTTCAGAAGAAGCTTGGCGAGCTGAAGGAGGAGCTTTTCAACCTCCGTTTCCAGCACACCATTAACCAGCTCGACAACCCCATGCGAATCAGTGCTGTTAAGAAGGACATCGCTCGCGTACAGACAGTTATCCGTGAGCTTGAGTCTGCAGACAGCGCTAACGCATAATGAAGAGGAGGTAAAGCCAGATGGAAAGAAACCTTCGTAAAACAAGAGTAGGCATCGTTGTAAGCGATAAGATGGACAAGACCGTTGTAGTTGCTATTAAGGACAACGTTAAGCATCCTCTTTATAAGAAGATCATCAAAAACACCGTTAAATTCAAGGCTCACGATGAGGAAAACGCATGTGGTGTAGGCGATAAGGTTCTCATCATGGAAACCAGACCTCTCTCCAAGGACAAGAGATGGAGAGTTGTCGAGATCATCGAGAAGGCTAAATAAGCCGTCCAAAGGAGGAAAATACTGTGATACAGCAGCAGAGTTACCTCAAGGTTGCTGACAACACCGGTGCAAAAGAACTTATGTGCATCCGCGTGCTTGGCGGCTCCGGTAGAAGGTATGCCAATATTGGCGATATCGTTGTTGCTTCTGTTAAGAAGGCCGCTCCCGGCGGTACTGTAAAGAAGGGCGACGTTGTAAAGGCCGTTGTAGTTCGTTCTGTAAGAGGCCTCCGTCGTAACGACGGCACATACATCAGATTTGATGAAAACGCAGCAGTTATTATTCGTGAAGACAAGAACCCGAGAGGAACCCGTATCTTCGGACCCGTTGCCCGCGAGCTTCGTGAAGGCGACTATATGAAGATCCTCTCTCTTGCTCCGGAAGTTCTTTAAGGAGGTAAGATACAATGAATAATTTGTTTGTTAAGACAGGCGATACTGTTGTTCTTCTTACCGGCGACGAGAAAGACCGTGGCAAGAAGGGTAAGGTTCTCGCAGTAAGCCCCAAGGAGGGCAAGGTCATTGTTGAGGGCATCAACGTTGTTAAGAAGCACGTTAAGCCCCGCAAGGCTGGAGATCCGTCCGGAATAATCGAGACCGAGAGCGCAATTTACGCTTCAAAGGTTCAGGTAGTTTGCCCCAAGTGCGGCAAGGCTACTCGCGTTGGTCATAAGATCGACGAGAACGGAAATAAAACACGCGTCTGCAAGAAGTGCGGCGCTGAGCTTTAAGAGTAGGAGGAATATCACATGGCAAGATTATATGATGAGTATAAGCAGTCAATTGCCCCTGCGCTGATGACAAAATTCGGCTACAAGAGCGTCATGCAGATTCCGAAGCTCGATAAAGTTGTTATCAACGTTGGATGCGGCGAGGCTAAGGATAACTCCAAGGTCATTGACGCTATCATGACCGACCTTGCTACAATCACCGGTCAGAAGCCGGTTGCTTGTAAGGCAAAGAAGTCGGTTGCAAACTTCAAGCTCCGTGAGGGTATGCCCATCGGAGTTAAGGTAACCCTCAGAGGTGCACGTATGTATGAGTTCATCGACAGACTCTTCAACGCAGCTCTTCCGAGAGTTAGAGACTTCAGAGGAATTAATCCCAACTCCTTCGACGGCCGCGGCAACTATGCTATGGGCGTTAAGGAACAGCTTATTTTCCCTGAGATCGAGTACGATAAGATTGACAAGGTACGCGGTATGGACATTATGTTCGTAACTACCGCTAAGACCGACGAAGAGGCTCGTGAGCTTTTAACACTTATGGGCGCTCCGTTTGCGAAGTAAGGAGAAGGAATTATGGCTAAGACTTCTATGAAGATCAAGCAGGCAAGACCTGCTAAGTTGTCTACAAGAGAATACAACAGATGCAAGATCTGTGGCCGCCCGCATGCTTATCTTCGCAAGTACGGCATCTGCCGTATATGCTTCAGAGAGCTTGCTTACAAGGGCGAGATCCCCGGCGTAAAGAAAGCTAGTTGGTAAAGGAGGACGATTGCAATGCAAATTACAGATACAATAGCAGATATGCTGACCAGAATCCGCAACGCATCCGCTGCAAAGCACGATTCTGTTGATGTTCCTGCATCTAACGTAAAGAAGGCAATCGCCCAGATCTTACTTGATGAAGGCTACATCTCAAGCTACAATGTCGTTGAAGACGGCAAGCAGGGCGTAATTCACGTCGTTTTGAAGTACGGTCCCAACAAGTCGCAGATCATCACAGGACTCAGAAGAGTTTCTAAGCCCGGTCTGCGTATCTACACAAGCGTTGAGGATATGCCCAAGGTAATGAAGGGTCTCGGAATTGCGATCCTTTCTACCTCTAAGGGTATTATGACTGATAAGCAGGCTCGTGCTAACAATGTTGGCGGCGAAGTCCTCGCTTATATCTGGTAAGGAGGAACAGTGCTATGTCAAGAATTGGTAAGAAGCCTGTAGTAATTCCTGCCGGAGTTCAGGTCACAGTCGACGGTTCTAACGTAACCGTTAAGGGACCCAAGGGAGAGCTTAAAGCTTCCTTTGATCCCGCAATAGCTATCACTGTTGAGGGAAGCGAAATAATCGTTACCCGCCCCAGCGATGCTAAAGAGCACAGATCACTTCACGGTCTTACACGTACCCTCGTTGCCAATATGGTAACAGGCGTTACCGATGGCTTCAAGAAGGAGCTTCAGGTTAACGGTGTCGGTTACCGTGCTGCGAAGCAGGGTAAGAATCTCGTTCTTAACCTCGGATATTCTCATCAGGTAATTATGGAAGAGCCTGACGGTATTACTGTTGAGGTTCCCGGTCCTAACAGCATTGTTATTTCGGGTGCCGACAAGCAGAAGGTTGGACAGTTCGCGGCTGAAGTCCGTATGAAGCGTCCTCCCGAGCCGTATAAGGGCAAGGGCATCAAGTACATTGATGAGCACATCCGCCGCAAAGAAGGTAAAGCCGGCAAGGGCAGTAAGAAATAATAAAGGAGTGTATGTAAAATGGTTAACAAGCCTGATACTAATAAGGCTCGTCTCCACAAGCACCTTCGTGTTCGTGGAAAGATCAGCGGTACCGCAGAGCGTCCGCGTCTTAATGTATTCCGCTCCAACTGCAATATCTACGCCCAGCTGATAGATGATGTTAAGGGAGTAACTCTCGCTTCCGCTTCAAGTCTTGAGAAGGACTTCGGCGAAGCAAAGGGCAACTGTGAAGAGGCCCGCAAGGTAGGAAAACTTATTGCTGAACGTGCTGCCGAGAAGGGTATCACCGAGGTCGTATTCGACCGTGGCGGATACATCTATCACGGACGCGTTAAGGAGCTTGCCGAAGGTGCCCGTGAGGGCGGCCTCAAGTTCTAATCAAGGAGGAGGAATACTTTTGGCTACAAGAATAGATGCTACAGCATTAGATTTACAGGAGCGCGTTGTAGCGCTCAACCGCGTATCCAAGACCGTTAAGGGCGGCCGTATTATGAAGTTCTCGGCACTTGTTGTCGTAGGCGACGGTAACGGCACCGTAGGCTTCGGTCTCGGAAAGGCAGGAGAAGTTCCGGAAGCTATCCGTAAGGGTATCGAGGACGCTAAGAAGAACCTCATCAAGGTTTCTCTCAAGGGCTCCACAATTCCTCACGAGATCATCGGTGAGTACGGCGCAGGCAGAGTTATGCTCAAGCCCGCAGCTCCCGGTACCGGAGTTATCGCCGGCGGCGCAGTACGTGCCGTTGTCGAAATGGCAGGAATCAAAGACGTTCGTGCTAAGGCTCTTCGTTCTAACAATCCTTGCAACGTTGTTCGCGCAACCGTTCAGGGTCTTGCAGCTCTTCGCGATGCTGAGCAGGTTGCTGCTCTCCGCGGTAAGAGCGTAAAAGAAATCTTAGGTTAAGGAGGAAGCAACTATGGCAACAAAGAAGACTTCCACCGTTTCGATCAAGCTTGTAAAGAGCACAATCGGCTGCAAGAAGGATCAGATCGCTACTGTTGAGGCTCTTGGCCTTCACAAGGTAGGCGAGACTGTTACTCAGCCCGACAACGCTGCAACTCAGGGTAAGATCAAGAAGGTTATCCACCTTGTTGAGGTAACCAAAGCTTAAGACTAACTTATCGCCTTATTTGGCACAAGCGGTAAAACCGCGTACTTTAGCAAGGAGGTGCGAAAAATATGAAACTGCATGAACTTTCTCCCGTAGAGGGTGCTACTAAAGCCCCGAAGCGTATAGGCAGAGGTCACGGTTCCGGAAACGGCAAGACTGCCGGTAAGGGACACAAGGGTCAGAAGGCACGTGCCGGTCACGGAATGAGAATCGGCTTTGAAGGTGGCCAGATGCCTTTACAGCGTCGCGTTCCGAAGCGTGGCTTCAACAATATTTTTGCAAAAGAATATGCAATCGTTAATGTATCCGCTTTAGAGGTGTTTGATGACGGTGCTGTCGTAGACGCAGCAGCTTTAGCCGAAAAGGGACTTATCAGATGCGCTTGTATGCCTGTTAAGATTCTCGGCAACGGTCAGCTTTCCAAGAAGCTTACTGTTAACGCAGCTGCTTTCTCAGCCGGTGCTTCTGAGAAAATTCAGAAGGTCGGCGGAACTGCTGAGGTGAAGTAAGATGCTTGAGATTTTAAGAAATGCATGGAAAGTTGTTGATATCCGTAAGAAGATATTCTTCACACTTTTCATTATCCTTATCTTCCGTATCGGCTCGGTACTTCCCGTACCCTTCGTAAATCTTCAGACTTTGCAGTCTGTTGCATCAAGCACAGACGGCTTCGGCGAGTTCTTCAACTATCTGTCGGTACTCACCGGAGGCGGACTTCAGTACGGCGCACTTTTTGCGATGTCGGTAACACCCTACATCAATGCGTCGATCATTATTCAGCTTCTAACTGTTGCTATCCATTACCTTGAGCGTCTTGCAAAAGAGGGTGAAGAGGGCAGAAAGAAGCTCGCTCAGATCACACGTTACGCAGCTGTTATCCTCGGTCTTGTTCAGGGTACCGCCTACTTCTTCTATCTGAAGAATCAGGGTCACCTGCTTGTAAAGGGTACAGGAATGACCTGGTTTGCAGCCTTCGTAATAGTTGCTTGCTTTACCGCAGGCTCTGCACTTGTTATGTGGCTCGGTGAGCAGATAGATGTTAAGGGTATCGGAAACGGTATTTCTATACTTCTCTTTGCCGGTATCATTTCAAGAGCTCCTGATGCGGCAAGAACCCTTCTGGGCTATTGGAATCAGGGAAATTACATTGCTGTAATAGGAATTCTCGTTGCATTCCTGCTTGTTATCGCATTCATCGTATGGATGACTAACGCAGAACGCAGAGTTCCCGTACAGTATGCAAAGCGTGTTCAGGGTAGAAAGCAGTATGGAGGACAGAACTCACATATTCCTTTCAAGGTTAATATGTCAGGTGTTATGCCTGTCATCTTTGCCAGCTCTATCCTTATGGTTCCCACTATGATACTTTCGTTTATGGATGTATATAAGGAGAGTACTTGGGTCAAGCTACTTGCCCTCTTCAGCTCTCAGGGTGCCTTCTACGCAATGCTTTATTTTGCGCTCATCATTGGATTTGCATATTTCTATGCAACCATTCAGTACAATCCTGTTGAGATCGCTAACAATATCCGCAAGAACGGCGGATCTGTTCCCGGTATACGTCCCGGTAAGCCCACTTCGGATTATTTCGGAAAGATTCTGTCAAGAATTACACTGCTCGGAGCTTTGTTCCTCAGTGTTATTGCGATCCTTCCGATCATTGTAGGCAACGTCGGCAATATCAACATCTCGCTTGGTGGTACATCGGTACTCATTCTTGTAGGTGTTGCACTTGATACCGTACAGAACCTTGAGTCTCAGATGATGATGCGTCACTATAAGGGATTCCTTGATTAATGCAGATAGGAGAGAAGAGGTTATGAAATTAATACTTCTCGGAGCACCTGGTGCTGGAAAAGGCACTCAGGCTGAAAAAATCTGCGAAGCACTTTCGATACCCACGATTTCCACAGGAAATATAATCCGTGCTGCTCTAAAAAACGGCACCGAAATGGGCAAGAAAGCACAAAAATATATTGATGCGGGAAAGCTTGTTCCTGATGATGTCGTTATCGGCATCATCGAGGAACGACTCAAGGAGGATGACTGTGAGAACGGCTTCATCCTTGACGGCTTTCCGCGAACCATCCCTCAGGCAGAAGCGCTTGATGGAATGGGCATAGAGATCGACTGCGTTTTGTCGATCGAGGTACCCGATGAAAAGATAGTCACCCGTATGTCAGGACGCCGAGTATGTCCCGCCTGCGGAGCCAGCTATCACATCGAGTATAAGAAACCGGAGAAAGACGGTGTTTGCAATGTCTGCTCGGCTGAGCTGGTTATTCGCAAGGATGATGAGCCGGCAACTGTTCTTGACAGACTGAATGTCTATCACGAACAGACTGAGCCTCTAAAGGACTACTATGCAAGGACAGGAAAGCTCCGTACTGTAATCGGGCAGGAAGAGGTAGCTGATACAACAAGGCTTACCTTTGAAGCTCTGGGGTTATAGTTTATGATAGTGCTTAAAACCGTACGCGAGCTCGCCGTAATGCGTGAAGCTTGCAGAATATCGGCAGGAGCATTACAACTTATAGGTCAGGCAATCGAGCCGGGAGTTACTACTGCCGAGCTTGACAGGATGGCTGAGAAATATATAAGAAGTCAGGGTGCAACCCCGAATTTTCTCAATTATCACGGCTATCCTGCAACCGCCTGTATATCTATAAACAATGAGGTTATTCATGGAATACCGACTGCTTCGCGCAAGATCAAGGCTGGTGATATAGTCAGCGTGGATCTCGGCGCAGAGTTTAACGGATATCATGGCGATAATGCTGCCACTTTTGCCTGCGGAGAAGTATCCGACGAGGCAAGGCGGCTGATGGACACGACCAGAGAGAGCCTTTATGAGGGCATCAAAATGGCGCGTGCAGGCGGCAGGATCGGAGATATCTCTTATGCTATACAGTCGTATGTAGAAGCCCGTGGTTACTCGGTGGTACGAGAGTACGTCGGCCACGGAGTAGGCACAAGCTTACATGAAGCCCCCGAGGTTCCGAATTTCGGCACAGCCGGAAGAGGAATTCGACTTATGCCGGGTATGACCCTTGCAATCGAGCCGATGATAAACATCGGTGGACCTTCTGTAAAGGTTATGCCGGACGGTTGGACGGTTCTCACAAAGGACGGTTCGCTTTCAGCTCACTTTGAGCACACAGTCGCTATTACATCCGACGGACCGCAGATAATGACGGTCGTTTAATAGGTGAGCGGATGAGTAGAGGACAGATAGTATGCTCACGGGCAGGAAGCGATAAGGGAAATTTTCTCTGCGTGGTGGATTTCACCGACACCTCGGTCAGAGTATGTGACGGAAAGCGATATAAGCTGTCCCGTCCTAAGCTTAAAAACCTTAAACATATCGGTGTGACGAATACCGTGCTGAGTGAAAAGGATCTTTTAACCGATAAAGCTTTGCGGACGGCTCTCAGCCGTTACCGCTCAAAACTTTGATAAGGAGAAAACAATATGTCTAAAGCAGATATGATAGAACTCGAGGGTACCGTAGTTGAAGCATTGCCTAACGCAATGTTCAAGGTCAAGATCGAAGGCGATCACATAATACTCGCTCATATTTCAGGCAAGCTTCGTATGAACTATATACGAATTCTTCCGGGTGACAGAGTAGTTGTTGAAATGTCTCCGTATGACCTTACCAAAGGACGCATTACCTGGCGTTCCAAATAATAACCTGACAATATTCAAGGAGGAAAATCCAAATGAAAGTCAGACCTTCTGTAAAAAAGATTTGCGATAAATGCAAAGTTATCAAGCGCAAGGGAAAAATAATGGTTATTTGCGAAAATCCCAAGCACAAACAGCGTCAGGGCTAATCCTGAGCTAAACTTTAATGGAGGTGCAGAGTAATGGCACGTATAGCCGGTGTTGATCTTCCGAACGAGAAAAGAGTAGAAATCGGTCTTACCTATATCTTCGGAATCGGTCTTACTACATCAAAGCAGATCCTTGCAGCAACCGGTATCAATCCTGATACCCGCGTTAAGGACTTAAATGAAGACGATATTTCTAAGCTGCGTGAATATATCGAGCACAACCTTCAGGTCGAAGGTGACCGCCGCCGTGCGATCGCATTCGATATCAAGAGACTTATCGAAATCGGAAGTTATCGCGGACTTCGTCACAGAAAGGGCCTTCCCGTAAGAGGACAGCGTTCCAAGACTAACGCTCGTACCCGTAAGGGCCCGAAGAAGACCATCGCTAACAAGAAGAAGTAAGTTGGGAGGAAGGATTTAATGGCTACTAAGTCTACTAAGGCAACTGCTACACGCAGACGCCGTGATAAGAAAAACATTGAGCGCGGTGCAGCTCATATCCAGTCGACCTTCAACAACACCATCGTAACCATCACCGATACTCAGGGAAATGCTCTTTCTTGGGCAAGCGCTGGTGAGCTTGGTTTCAGAGGTTCCAGAAAGTCTACTCCTTTTGCTGCTCAGAGCGCTGCTGAAGTCGGAGGGCCAAGCGGTCTTAGGAAGACAATTAATTAAGGCAACTCCTTGGCTCACAGAACGACATGGCTACGATCCGACTTTCAGGGAAATGCTCTTTCTTGGGCAAGCGCTGGTGAGCTTGGTTTCAGAGGTTCCAGAAAGTCTACTCCTTTTGCTGCTCAGAGCGCTGCTG
>JAZNTG010000025.1:0-19876 GCA_045591645.1 Acutalibacteraceae bacterium
GGATCGGAGGCTGAAGCATGACCGCCGCAGGTGCAGAAAAGCTTTGAAGCGGTGGATAATTCAACGTGGGTCTCAAGACCGATTACAAGCTCGTATCTCATTTATGCTTCCTCCTTTACTGATGCTAGACTCATTATCTTACTCTCTGCAAAATAGTCTCCGATTAGCTGAATGCCGTCCGCTACAACTGCAGGAAGACCCGTAATCGAGGGAATAGCAGTGTATTTGCTCTCGTCAAACACCCTCTTGAATGCGTCTTTTGTCTCATATGGCTTTACATTCTTATCACTTATAACGGCAGTAAGAACTGCATCGTATGTGCCGAAAAGCTCGGTCATTTTGTCTACGATAATTCTTCTCGTACGGAGTGCCTTATCATAGCAAACCTCATATCTACCCTTTGCGAGTACATCCGAACCGTAAAGAATTGTAGCCTTTGTTAAAAATCCGAACGCTTCTGTGCGGCTCTTTACATAAAGCTCGTCTATATTCTTATATTCTGCCGTTCTGTAGCCGTATTTAACACCATCAAATCGGGAGAGATTGTTGGTTGCTTCTGCCGACATCAGTATCTGCCAAGCGGTCTGGGCAGCAGGGATAATTTCAAGAGAAATTTCCTCAACCTCTGCGCCCTTAGCACGAAGAGCATCAGCAAATTTAAGAGTTTCGGCATCTGAAAGCTCGCGTACTAAAGCAATTTTCATACCCTTTACAGAAAGGTCAGTCTTATACTCATATTTTTCGTCAGGTAAACTTGTACCGTCCTTATCATCGTGACCTGCGATTGCAGAGAGAACATCTGCGGCAGTCTTGACGGTCGCGGCGGTAACACCTACCGTTTCACCCGAAGCGACAGCCGAAATTACACCGTAGCGTGAAACAGTACCGTAGGTTGGCTTTACAAAGGTGACGTTTGACACTGCGGCGGCTCTTCTCGGAGCACCGTTTATATCAACATTAATAGCAGCCTTGACATCTCCGTTTCTGACGAGCTCTGCAGCGGCAGATGCAAGATATCCGTCCTTTGAAACTTCGCCGAAATAAGAGGTTTCGCCAAGTAAATCGAGTCCGAATTCACCCACATTTGTTTTACCTGAAACGGTATAGCCTTCCGCCTCTAAACGTTCTACAACCTCTGCTGTAAAGAGGGGTGTAAAGTTTTCGAGCATCTTCGAGCCTGCAGTTGAGGGTGTGCCCTGAATCAGCAGGGTATCATCTACTGCAATATTGCCCTTTTCGATTTCGTTAATATAATATTTCATTTTAGGGCACCTCCTTATTTAACAAGTCTCGGAACCTGCCAGCTGTCTTCGGTGCTCTGGGGAGCGCCACGGAGCAGGTCGGCACGGTCAAATTTCTGGTCACGTTTATCCTCACGTATAACGTTTGTCATAGGTCTTACATATACCATAGCCTCGGTAGTGTTTGTATCAAGAGTCGAGAGCACGCTCTCTGCCTTTTCCATATCTGAGAAGATGGCTTTCATCTGCTTTTTCTCATCATCAGCGAATGAAAGCTGATTTACAGAAAGAAGAGCATCAATCTTGTCAATCTTCTTTGCAGAAACACTTCCTGCCGCTCCGACTGTAGCGGCAAATGCGCCTTCTGTGCCTGCAACCTCGGCAGACCCGCTGCCGCGGATAGCGACGTTTGCCTCAAAGAGCTGAAGCTCGGTAACCTCGCTCGGAGCGCCGAGAAGCTGATCCTGAGCCTGACCGTCAAGCGGGAATGCGATAACGTCACGGATGGTCTCAGTATCTGCAAGAAGCATTACTATACGGTCAACACCGGGCGCCATTCCTGCGTGAGGCGGAGCACCGAACTGGAATGCATTGTACAGAGCCGAGAAGCGTCTTTCTACCTCGTCCTCGCTATAGCCTGCTATCTCAAACGCCTTTCTCATTATCTCGGGGCTGTGGTTACGTACCGCACCCGAAGCGAGCTCGATTCCGTTACATACAAGGTCATACTGATATGCAAGCACGGTGCAGGGGTCCTTTGTGAGAAGAGCCTCAAGACCGCCCTGCGGCATTGAGAAGGGGTTGTGGGTAAATATGATAGAGTCGGTAGTCTCATCAAGCTCATACATCGGGAAGTCGACTACGAAGCAGAATTCAAAGGAATTCTTATCGATAAGGTCAAGTTCCTGACCCAGCCAATTTCTGATAACACCCGCATTCTTGTCGGCGGTATTAGAAACGGTATCGCAGATAAAGAAGAGTGTCTCGCCTTCGCGAAGTCCCGTCAGCTCTGCAATTTCTCTCTTCTGGTCCGAAGTCAGCACCTTGGAGATCGGGTCGTCCTTATATTTATATCCGTCTTCCTCAAGAAGAGTGATGTGAGCAAGGCCTGCCATCTTTGCCTTCTTGGTAGCAAACTCAAGCGACTTATCAAAGAACCATCTTTCAGCCTTGCAGGGAGCAACTATACCGCGGACCTGCTTGTTTTTAAAGGGCTTGAACTCTACCCTTGTGAAAAGCTCTGTAAGGTCGCAGATAATAAGCGGATTTCTAAGGTCGGGCTTATCCGAGCCGTACTTTGCCATAGCCTCTGCATAAGGGATTCTTCTGAAGGGGTTAGCTGTGATCTTCTTATCCGAGAAAGTGCGGAATACGTCGCTTACGACCTCCTCACAAACGGCAAGGACCTCGTCCTGTGTCGAGAAAGCCATCTCAAAGTCGAGCTGATAAAATTCACCGGGTGAACGGTCGGCACGTGCATCCTCATCTCTGAAGCAAGGAGCTATCTGATAATATTTATCAAAGCCCGATACCATAAGCAGCTGCTTGAACTGCTGCGGTGCCTGGGGCAGAGCGTAAAACTTTCCGGGGTGCTTACGGGACGGTACTAAGAAGTCACGCGCGCCCTCTGGTGAAGAGGCGGTGAGGATAGGAGTCTGGATGTCTAAAAATCCCCTCTCGTCCATAAGACGCCTCATATGGCCGATGACCTTTGAGCGAAGAATTATATTACTATGAAGCGCGGGATTTCTAAGATCCAAAAATCTGTGCTTTAGTCTTATATTCTCATTTGTATCGGTAGCTCCGATCTCAAAAGGAATGTCGCGTGTGCAAAGACCGAGAACACTGACACTGTCTGCCACAAGCTCTACAAGGCCTGTTTCTATCTTGGGGTTTACAGTGTTCGGGTCACGCTCGGTGACAACGCCCTTTACCGAAATTACTGTTTCCTTGCCGACGCCGCGAAGCAGGTTTTCGTCGTGAACGACCACCTGAGTTATTCCTGTTTCATCACGAAGATCAACGAATAAAACTCCGCCGTGGTCGCGTATAACGTCGACCCATCCGGCAAGCTCTACCGTACGACCGATGTGATCCTTTCTTATGTCATTGCAACGATGAGTTCTATACATGCTAAATAACCTCCGTTTGCTAAATATATGCCCAGATTTGTGTTTAAAATACAAAACAAAAAGCCCCGAGAATCCGTAAAGATTCTCGGGACGAGTAAACATTTTACCCGCGGTGCCACCCGCATTGATACCGAAAAACAGTATCCGCTTTTAATATTAAGTTTGAGATTGCCGTCGAAGTGTTGCCGAGCTTACTACTCATCTGAGGCACGCTCTCAGCCGGTGACGCGCCATCTCTTTCAGACTTTCCAAAAAAGTCGGGTCTTCAACGTCAATTATTATAACAAACAATTTTTTTATTGTCAATATGTAAAATATGTAATATTTTCAGTTGCGCTCTGTTTTTTGTTGTGCTAAAATAACTGTAACAAATAGTGCTGTGCAGGAGTTTGTTTGGTATGAAAAAAACACTTATTGTAGTTGATATGCAAAACGATTTTATAGATATGGCGCTTGGTACGCCTGAGGCTGTCTCCATAGTACCGAAGGTCAAGGCAAAAATAGAGGAATATAAAGCACGTGGAGATGAAATAATCTATACAAGAGACACCCACAGCGAGGATTATATGAGCACCAACGAAGGTAAAAATCTGCCTGTTCCCCACTGTCTCAAGGGCACAAAAGGTTGGGAGATAGCCGACGGGCTTTATGTTGAGGGTTCAAAAATTATCGATAAGCCCAACTTTGGCTGGCCTTATTGGGAGCTTGAAGACCTTCGCGAGGTCGAAATGATCGGTCTTTGCACCGATATTTGTGTTGTTTCAAATGCTCTAATTATAAAAGCACAGTTCCCCGAAATATCTGTCACAGTTGATTCCTCTTGCTGTGCGGGCGTTACCCCCCGAAGCCACGACGCGGCGCTTGCGACTATGAAGATGTGTCAAGTAAATGTTATTTAGGAGAGTAAAAAAATGTTTGATGCTGTAAAAGTTAAAGACCAATGTGTAGAGTGGATAAGGGAGTTTTTCCGTGAAAACGGACCCGACTGCAACGCCGTTGTCGGCATTTCGGGCGGAAAGGACTCATCGGTTGCCGCGGCGCTTTGCGTTGAGGCTCTCGGAAAAGATAGAGTTATAGGTGTTTTAATGCCTCAGGGACTACAGCCGGATATCGATATGGCGTATCTCCTTGTAAATCACCTTGGGATAAAGCACTATGAGATAAACGTCAAGGAAACTATTGACGCTATCGTTTCGGCCTTCCCCGAAGAGCTTGGTCTTTCCGTACAGGCAAGAACCAATCTACCCCCCAGAATCCGTATGGCTACCCTTTATGCCGTCAGCCAGTCACTAAACGGCAGAGTCGTAAATACCTGCAATCTATCTGAGGATTGGGTCGGCTACTCTACCCGTTACGGCGATGCCGCGGGCGATTTTTCGCCTATGTGCAATCTGACCGTTACCGAAGTTAAGGAAATAGGCAGAGTTTTAGGTCTTCCCGATGTGCTGGTGGACAAGGTGCCGATTGACGGACTTTGCGGAAAGACCGACGAGGAAAACTTAGGCTTTACCTATGCCGAGCTTGACCGATACATCCGCGAGGGTGTAATAGAAGATAAGGACAAGAAAGAGCTTATTGACAAAAAGCATAAGGCTAACCTCTTTAAATTACAGCTAATGCCAAGCTTTAACCCAAAAATATAATAAATCAGCGCTGACCGAAAAGGTCAGCGCTTTCTTGTTCTTAAAATCTAATAAACAAAAACATTTTCGGTATCACCGTATACATCATCCATACTTCCGCCGTACATATCATCAAGACTTTCGCCGTAATAATCGTCGGAAGCATCAAAATCCAATGATGACTTGAATGATACTAAAAAGCTTTCAGCTATAGACACTATCTCTTCATCCACGCCTTTATCGCGAAGCATATCTAATACCTTATCGGTATCAAGCGACTCTGCCCACTTTGTTAAAGCCTCATAGTCGGTAGAATCAATCGCTTCTGTGGGTACAGTGATCTCCCCGTCAGACTGAGCAATAGCGGTTGTGATATCAAAGCCTACAAAAAGCTCTCCCTTGGAGAGGATGTTAATCTCGTGCTTTGATGATTTGTCTTCGACCTCTGCCTTTAGCTCTAAGGTGAAATCATACTCCTCCATAAGGTCAGTAAAATCAGAATCTACCATCTCTTCGATGAGGGTATCGCTGAATTCTATTCTTATTGTTCCGTCAAACTTGTTATCCTTGAGCTTGCCAAGGTCGGCGTCTTCAATTATAAGGTCAAGATATGCCTTTCCGTCTACTCTGACGGTGTACTCACCTATGAGCTTGCCACCCTTTACTTCGCCGCTTCCTTCGATCTTGAATTCCTCGTTCTCAGCCTCGATTGCAAACTTTGTGCCCTTCTGAACAGTGATATTGGTTATGATCTCTTCGCCGTCAATCTCTACGGTGCGTCCGCAGACCTCATGCTTTGAATTTACGAAGGTTTTGAGTATGATAGGCTCATCGTCATCCGCTTTGTCCATAGCTTCTTCTATAGAGTCAAGACCCTCTTCGATAATTTCCTTAAACTCGTCGTAATAATCAATATCGGGATCTATGATCTCTTTTTCTGCGAGATATCCGCAAACCGATTCAATGATCTCTTTGAGTTCGGCGTCTTCCTTTGCAGTTTTAAGGATCTCTTCTGCGATAGCGAGCGCATCCTCTTCGGTTATCTCATACTCGATAACGGTGAATTCGCCTGTAAGCTCGCCCACGGTAAGATACTTTGTAGAGGTTCCGACCGCTTCAAGTTTATTTATAATAATATCAGCGTACTTTGTAAGAAGCTCGTTAAGCGCCTTTTCACTCGGCAAAGCCTTCTTGAATTCGGGATCATCAAGAGCCTCCATGATCTTTGCCAGTTCGCCGTCTCCGCCCTCAATAGCATCATCCAGAGTTATATCTTCCTTGATAAACTTATCGTTCAGATTAGAAAGCGCAAAATAGAATACCTGCTCTTTTGCGTCGACAATAGCATCAAACTTTAATATATCGCTGTTAGAAAGCGCAAGCGCAAGGTTTGCCGCAGCTTTATCGCCGTCCAGCTCACCCGTAGCTGACAGAGACAGCTCATTTATCCAATCAAGATCGGTCTCGCCTGCCAGATTCTCCCCGATAAGCTCCTGTGCGCTCTGGCTTAGCTTCGGCTGAAGCTTTACGGTTTTAGAAGACTCTTCCTTCTCTTCTATCACAACGGCATATGCCTCTGTTATAGCGTTAACGCTCTTACTTACACTCTGCTCCTCAACAAAACGCAGATAATCAGTATCTGAGCCAAAGGTCTTGACAGCATAGCCTTTAACAAAATTGAAGTTGAATGCCGCAAGGACTGCCAATACAACCACTACCGCTGCAGAAGCCAGACCGATGATCAGTCCCGTCTTCTTTTTCTTTGCGGGTAGTGTCGGCTCTGATATCTCGCCCTCATCAGAAGCAATAACATTAAAGCTTTCTACAGTTTCCATCTCAGGGACGTCCTCTGTCTCAGCGATGACCTCTGCCTCAGGCAGAGCGTTTGCCTCTTCAACCGCCTCTTCTACCTCAGCTCCGCACTTAGTGCAAAAAACTTGATTTTCTAAAATTTCATTTCCGCAATTTTTACAAAACATAATCTCACTCGGCACAAAATTTAATTTTGTGCGCTCTCCTTTCTTAATTCTAATTTACCACACTAAAACAAAACAGTCAATAAAACCAGTGATTTTTATTGCTCTATACATTTATATGTGGTACAATTATTTAAAATCTCTATTATCATACCGTCTTCGGCTGTAACAAGCTCAAACGGCAGGATTTTTTTAAGCTCTGTCATATCCTCTGCGGAATTTCTGACAGAATAGATATGATTTATTATCATCTTGCTTGTGTTGACCGATGCCAAGCGTTGGACCTTTTCCAAAAGCCGTGTATGTGCACCCTCAAACACCACAAGCTCATAGCTCTCGTTCTCAAAAAGAGCAGAGAATTCGGTAAGCTCAGCGTGCATATCTCCTGTAAAGAGTATCTTTTTACCCTCTGCTTCAATTTTAAAGGCGAAGGACACAAGATTACTGTGATCGGTGGGTATGGCTGTAACACGGATGTTTTCATCCTTATAAATTTCACCCTCTGTGTATGATAAAATATCAAGCTCTCTTTTTGTTGTAGACATTGTTTTAAGAAAACCGCTCAGCAATGCTACGCCCTTTTCTTCAGGCAGAAGTATCCTTGGATGGCAGTTGAGATAACGCCAACCAAGCTGGTCTGCAAACTCAAACAGTCCGTCAAAATGGTCACCGTGTAAATGGGTTATAAAAACGCCCTTTACACTCTCGTACGGTATTCCGTAACGCTTCAGCATCGAAGAAACGGGTGCGCCCGCGTCAATAATATAACAGCTGTCACCGACCTCGAGAAACATCGCGGTGCAGAAACGGTCATGCTCGGGTACTCCGTGGCTCGTTCCGACAAAGGTGATCTTCATTGGTATCAACTCCTTTACTTCAAGTATAGCATAATGATTAATAATAATCAATCGGCGGTGATACAATTGGAACAAATTACAAAACGATACTCCCTTATTGACTCTCTTCGCGGTCTCGCCGTTTTCAGTATGGTCATATACCACTTTGTATGGGATCTGAATTATATAGCAGGCATAAGGTGGGGCTCTTTTTCCTCGGTTTTTAATTTTTTGTGGCAACAGAGTATCTGCTGGACATTTATTCTTATTTCGGGTTTTTGTTATTTTATGTCAAAGCACCCTCTTAAAAACGCGGTCATCACACTGCTCAGCGGCACCGCCGTCACCCTTGTGACTGTAGCTGTAACACCTGACTCGGCAATTTATTTCGGCATTCTTATCTTTCTCGGCTCGGCGATGCTTCTGCTTTTGCCGATAAGAAAATTTCTTTATAAGATACCCTCTGTGCTCGGCTTCGCGGTAAGCTTTCTGCTTTTTATCCTTTGCTATGATATTAATGACGGCAGTCTGGCGTTCGGTCTTATAAAGCTGCCTGAAGCGCTTTACAAAAATATGTTTACCGCATTCACAGGATTTCCCCACCGCGGCTTTTCATCAGCCGATTATTTTTCATTCTTCCCTTGGATCTTCCTCTTTTTAACAGGATTTTTTCTCTGTTCTTTAATAAAAGGGTTAAAAACCTCTCCCAAATTTCTTTATTTTAAAATACCCGCTTTCGAATGGATAGGACGTCGGGCACTAATAATATACTTAGTGCATCAGCCGATACTTTACGGTCTGACTTTGCTGATTATAAAACTTCAAGGAGCATAAAAATGGTCATAGATTTTCATACCCACGCTTTTCCCGATACGCTGGCGCCGAGGGCAATAGAATCCCTCTGCAAAAACAGCAACTATATGTTCGAGCCCTGCCATAACGGAACTCTGGATGGACTTAAAGGCAATATGAGAAAATTCGGTGTCGATATGTCAATCGTTCAGCCTGTTATCACAAAGCCAAGCCACACAAAAACGACCAATGAGTGGGCGGCAGAGATTACAAACGGCAAAGATATTATCTCTTTCGGCGGTATACATCCACATACCGACGACTACAAGAGGGATATTGATTTTGTTTGCTCTCTGGGCCTTCGCGGCATCAAGCTGCACTGCGAATATCAGGATTTTAAAATAGATGACCCCTTTATGCTGAAAATTTACGATTATGCCTTTTCGAAGGGACTTATAATTCTTCAGCACGCAGGCTTTGACCCCGCTTTCAGTGAACCCTTCAGAAGCAGTCCCGAAATGTTCGCAAATGTTGCAAAAGAGATGAAGGGCGGTGTTATGATAGCGGCGCATTTCGGTGGCGGCAGACAGTGGGACGATGTTGAAAAATACATCGTCGGCACAAATATCTATCTCGATACCTCAATGGGTCAGGAGTATTATCCGCCCGAGCAGTTTATAAGAATAGTAAATAATCACGGCGCAGATAAGGTGCTCTTTGGTTCGGATGCTCCGTGGAGTAAAGCCGATTACGAGCTCGAGCATATCAGAAGCTCTACTCTCACCGACGAACAAAAGAAATTAATTCTCAGCAAAAACGCAGAGCATTTGCTGAATTTGTAAAAAGTCGGAACGAAACTTGAGGTCGTTTCCTACCGATTACTAACCACTGATTACGGACCACTGACCACTGAATTACTGCTTTGACCCTTGACAAGTTTGCTTTAAAGTGTTAAAGTATTAAGTGCGATTACATTAATATATCTCGAGGAATTTTTATGACTATTGTAGACCTACTTGAAAGAAATGCGGCTGAATTCGGCGGCGACACCGCGCTTGTTGAAATTAACCCCGACCAGCCAGAAACCAGACGCACCTGGCAGGAGTTTGACCTTGTTGAATCGACCCCGAAATCCCGCCATTACAGACGTGAAATTACCTGGGCGGTGTTTAACGAAAAGGCTAACCGCACCGCCAATATGCTGATGCAAAACGGAATCGGCAAGGGCAAAAAGGTTGCCATTCTGCTTATGAACTGCATTGATTGGCTACCGATATACTTTGGTATTCTTAAAACGGGCGCGCTTGCCGTCCCACTCAATTTCCGCTATGCCGCCGATGAGATTGACTACTGTCTTAAACTTTCCGAGTCGGACGCGCTTATCTTTGGTCCCGAATTTATCGGACGAGTTGAGTCGGTTGCAGAAAAGATCTCTAAAAACAGAATGCTTATCTACATCGGCGCAGGCTGTCCTGCTTTTGCAGACGATTATAACGATCTCATCAGCGAGTGCTCGGGAGTATTCCCCGAATGCACCCTCACCGAAGAGGACGATGCGGCGATATACTTCTCCTCGGGCACCACAGGCTTCCCGAAAGCTATTTTACATAAGCACAGAAGTCTTATCCACTCCTGCAGAGTTGAGCAGGCTCACCACGGACAGACAAAAGACGACTGCTTTTTATGCATTCCTCCCCTTTACCACACAGGTGCTAAAATGCACTGGTTCGGAAGCCTTCTTGCAGGAAGCAAGGCTGTTATTTTAAAGGGTACAAGAGCAAAGACAATTCTTGACGCCGCAAGCGAAGAAAAATGCTCTATAGTTTGGCTTCTTGTTCCATGGGCACAGGACATTTTAAATTCCCTCGACAGTGGCGAGCTTTCGCTCGATGATTACGATTTCAGTAATTGGAGACTTATGCACATAGGTGCACAGCCCGTGCCTCAGAGTCTTATAAAGCGTTGGCTTGAATATTTCCCGAATCACCAGTATGACACGAACTACGGCCTTTCGGAATCTATCGGACCCGGTGCCGTCCACCTCGGCGTTGAGAATATTCACAAGGTTGGTGCAATAGGTGTTGCCGGTTACGGTTGGGAAGTAAAAATCGTTGATCCCGATGGTAACACCGTAAAGCAAGGTGATGTCGGCGAGCTTTGTCTAAAGGGCCCCGGTGTTATGGTCTGCTATTATAATGACCAAAAGGCTACCGCCGATACACTAAAAGACGGCTGGCTCTTCACGGGCGATATGGCAATGCAGGATGAGGACGGCTTTATCTTCCTTGTTGACCGTAAAAAGGATGTTATCATCACGGGTGGTGAAAACCTCTACCCCGTTCAGATAGAGGACTTTATCTCGGCTCACTCTAAAGTCAAGGACGTTGCCGTTATCGGACTTCCCGATGCTCGTCTTGGCGAGATCGCAACTGCGATAATCGAAGTGAAATCGGGAATGGAATGCACCGAAGAGGAGATAAATGAATTCTGTCTCGGAATGCCCCGTTATAAGCGTCCTCGCAAGATAATTTTTGCAGAGGTTCCCCGTAACCCGACAGGCAAAATTGAAAAGCCGCTTCTCCGCAAAATGTACGGCGGCGAAGGCTTGGTTGATTCACAAAATAAGGCGTAGTAGGGACCGACGTCCTCGACGGTCCGTTAATCAAATTTTAGGAGATACATATTATGAAAAAACTTATGATTGGTAATCAGGCGGTAGCCGCAGGTCTTTATGACGGTGGACTCGGTCTTGTATCGAGCTATCCCGGCACTCCCTCTACCGAAATTACCGAATTTTTAGCAAAATATGAGGATATTCACTCCGAATGGGCACCCAACGAAAAGGTAGCCTGTGAGGTCGCTTTCGGCGCATCTCTTGCAGGAATTCGCTCTGCTTGCGCTATGAAGCACGTCGGTCTGAATGTTGCGGCAGATCCGCTTTTCACCCTTTCTTACACAGGCGTAAACGGCGGTATGGTAATCTGCGTTGCAGACGACCCTGCTATGCACTCCTCCCAGAATGAGCAGGACTCCCGTCATTATGCTATCGCTTCAAAGGTACCGATGTTAGAGCCTGCCGACTCTAACGAAGCATATCTTTTTGCAAAGACGGCTTTCGAGCTTTCCGAAAAGTTTGACACTCCCGTTCTTCTCCGTATGTGCACCCGTATAGCGCATAGTCAGTCGGTAGTAACCTTAGGCGAGAAGTGCGAAAAGCTCATAAAGGATTACGATAAAGATCCCTCAAAGTACATAATGATGCCAGGCAACGCTATCAAGCGTCATCCCATCGTTGAAGCACGCACCGCTGCCCTCGCAGAATATGCGGAAAATTGCATCTACAACACCGTAGAGGACAACGGTTCAAAAATTGGTATCATCACCTCGGGTTGTTCCTATCTTTACGTGAAAGAGGCTCTGGGAGAATCGGTCAATATTCTCAAAATTGGTATGCCGAATCCCCTGCCCCAAAAGCTGATACGCGATTTCGCCTCAAAGGTGGATACCCTTTATGTTATCGAGGAGCTTGACCCCGTTATTGAAAATTATGTAAAAGCTCTCGGCATAAACTGTATCGGAAAAGAGAAGTTCTCTATCCTTGGAGAGTTCTCTCAAAGCACTATTGCCGCCGCTTTTGGCGTAGAGGCTCCCGCTTCGGTTTCAGCCGATTCTGTAATTCCGAACCGTCCGCCTATGATGTGCGCAGGCTGTCCCCACAGAGGAATGTTCTACACCCTCGCTAAAAATAAGATAACTGTTCTCGGCGATATAGGCTGCTATACACTCGGTGCAGTTCCTCCCCTTTCAGCTCTTGATTCGACCCTTTGTATGGGTGCTTCTATCTCGGGACTACATGGTTTTAACGCCGCTCGAGGCGAGGACGCTGAAAAGAAAAGTGTTGCAGTTATAGGTGACTCGACCTTTATGCACTCGGGTATGACAGGACTTGTTAATATCGCGTACAACGCAACCAATTCCACCGTTATCATTCTCGATAACTCGATTACAGGCATGACAGGACATCAGCAAAACCCGACCACAGGCTACAACATCAAGGGCGACCCTGCCGCAAAGGTAGACCTTGAGGCACTCTGCCGCGCTCTCGGTATTAACCGCGTTCGCGTTGTTGACCCCTATGACCTTAAGGCTTGTGAAGCCGCCGTAAAGGAAGAACTTGCCGTAGAAGAGCCGTCAGTTATCATTTCAAGAAGACCCTGCGTCCTCTTAAAGAGCGTTAAGACAAAACCCGCTTTAAAGGTTGACCCAGATAAATGTAAATCCTGCAAGCGTTGTATGGGACTCGGCTGTCCCGCTATCAGTATGAAGGATGGCAAGGCTAGAATCGACGCTACCCTTTGCGTCGGCTGTGACGTATGCAGTCAATTATGTCCTTTCGGTGCTATAGGAGGTCAGGAATAATGAAAACTACAAGTATTATGATTGTCGGCGTAGGTGGTCAGGGAAGCCTGCTCGCTTCAAAGCTCCTCGGCAGACTCTTAGTCGACGAGGGCTATGATGTAAAGGTCAGTGAGGTTCACGGAATGAGTCAGCGCGGCGGCTCGGTAGTAACCTATGTCCGCTTCGGCGAAAAGGTATATTCCCCGATAGTGACTTTAGGCGAGGCAGATTTTATAATCTCATTTGAAAAGTTAGAGGCGGCGCGTTACGCACCCTTCCTTAAAGCCGACGGCAGAATTATCGTCAACACTCAGGAAATTGACCCGATGCCCGTAATCATCGGCGCGGCCCAGTATCCGAACGGCGTGCTTGACGAGCTGACCTCTAAGGGTGTGAATGTTGAGGCTCTCGACGCTCTAACCCCAGCTATAGAAGCTGGCTCGGCAAAGGCGGTAAATATCGTGCTTATGGGACGTACAGCAAAGTATTTTGATATTCCTTATGAAAAATGGATCGCGGCTATCGAAAACACCGTCGCACCTAAATTCGTAGAGATGAATAAAAAAGCTTTCGAGCTTGGATATAATTCGTAATTTTGAAAGGTCGATGAGAAAATGGCACGTTACTACCAACCTGAAATCGAAACAATGCCGGTAGACGAGCTTAAAAAACTCCAGTCGGAAAAGTTAGTAAAACAGGTCAGACACGTTTACGAAAATGTGGAGTATTACCGCAATCTTATGGATGAAAAGGGAGTAAAGCCGGAAGACATAAAAGGTATAGAGGATCTCCACAAGCTTCCCTTTTTAACCAAAGCCGATCTCCGCGACGCTTATCCTTACGGACTTCTTGCAAAGCCGCTTTCTGACTGTGTTCGCATTCATTCAACCTCAGGCACAACGGGCAGACGTGTTGTGGCATTTTACACACAGCACGATATCGACCTTTGGGAAGACTGCTGTGCTAGAGCTATCGTTGCGGCAGGCGGCTCATCTGAGGACGTTTGTCAGGTAGCATACGGCTACGGACTCTTTACAGGTGGCTCAGGTCTTCACGGCGCCTCTCATAAGGTTGGCTGTCTGACACTGCCTATGTCTTCGGGCTTTACCGACAGACAGATACAGTTTATGATGGATCTTAAGGCTACAATACTTTGCTGTACTCCTTCTTATGCCGCATATATCGGCGAATCCTTAAAGGAGCAGGGCTACACACCCGATCAGATTCCCTTAAAGGCCGGCATCTTCGGCGCAGAGCCGTGGACCGAGGAAATGAGAAGAGGAATTGAACACACCCTCGGCATCAAGGCTTATGATATTTACGGTCTTACCGAAACCTCGGGCCCCGGTGTTTCCTTTGAATGCGAAGAGCAGACCGGTATGCACATAAATGAGGACCACTTCTTAGCCGAAATTATTGACCCCGACACAGGCGAGGTTTTACCCGAGGGCAGCAAGGGCGAGCTTGTATTTACCGCCCTTGATAAGGAAGCTTTTCCGCTTCTCCGCTACAGAACTCGCGATATCTGCGTTCTCTCCCGCAAGAAGTGCTCCTGTGGACGCACCCATATCAAGATGACAAAGCCAATGGGCAGAAGCGACGATATGATGATCATCCGTGGTGTAAACGTATTCCCGAGCCAGATAGAAACGGTTCTTCTTAAAGAGGGCTATTCACCCAACTATCAGATTATTCTTGACCGTGTAAACAATAACGACACCTTTGATATCAATGTTGAAATGAATCCCGAGCAGTTCACCGATACAGTCAGCGGAATTACCGAGCTTGAAAGAAGCCTTGCAGATGCTATGAAGCTGATGCTCGGCATCAATCCGAAAATACATCTTGTACCGCCGAAGTCTATTACCCGAAGCGAAGGCAAGGCTGTACGCCTTATAGACAAGCGCAAATTACACGATTAAGAAAGGGGTAAAATAATGGCACTTAATCAGTTAACTGTTTTTGTTGAAAACGAGCAGGGTGCGCTGGTTGCTATAACAGATGCGCTCGCCGCCGCAAATATTGATATCCGCGCACTCTCGATCGCAGATACTAAGGATTTTGGTATACTCCGTCTTATTGTTGACGGAAACGATGCCGCTATCGCAGCTCTGCAGGAAAAGGGTTATCTTGTAAAGACCACCCCAGTTGTCGGAGTAAAGATCGGTGATGCTCCAGGTAAGCTGGCACGGGCTCTCGATGTTATAGACGAAGCAGGCATAAATATCGAATATCTTTATGCATTCCTCACTCGCACCGAAAAGCACGCCTATGTTGTTATCCGCGTTGCCGATAACGATACCGCAGAAAGGGTGCTCGAGGCGGCAGGCTTCCATATGATAACCGACGCTGATGTTCACAAGCTGTAAAACAAAATGAAAATAAAGATCCTCTTAGTATAAAAGCTACTAAGAGGATCTTTTATTATACAAATACATTCGTCGAACCAGCCTTGAACTAAGGCAAACGTAAAACGACCGTCTTTACCGCATAATAGCCTTCGAAGCTCAGCTCTGGCTTCCACTCAGGCAAACGGGTAATATATTCCTGACATTCAATATTGCCGTAGGTCTTAATCTGTACGGGGTTGCCCTTTTCGTCGGTCACTGCAACCGTAACGGTGTAAGTTTCATCGGGGGCGGCAAACAATACGGGGTTAACGGTAAAACCCTTTCCTCTTTTGACATAAGTAGTATCGTTAATACAGGTAACCGTTTTGAAATTCTCGCGCATTACGTGATACGCATATTTAGCGTAGCCGTAGTTATCAATTATCGGCTTCAGGTAACCCGCATCATTAGCACCGCCAAAAAGACAGCTCCACAGCATACCGTCGGCGTCGAGTGCACGGTATCTTCTGACCGTGTGAGCAACGCAGAGTGCCTGATATGCCTGAGATATGCGCCAATCCTCCTGAGTTAGCTTAAATCCGAGAATATCTTCGTTTGACAACTCATAAGAAAAAGGATTGAAATAAAGCTCCCGTGCTTCCTTTGTATTCGGATCCTGTCTGCCCATAACGGCAAACTCGGTAACAAGGTATGCCCTCTCTTTGCTTTCAAGCAAATGGCGCTGCTCGTCCCAGGGCTGCTCACGGAACGCCTCCCACGAGCTACCGTTGCCCATAGTCCACGCATAGGTGTGCGCCGTGCGGACTATAAGCGGATCGGTCCATTCGGGGACTGCGGCGGCAGGATTGCCGAACACGTCGCTATTACCGTCGTCACTGTAGTGATTACAAGCCTCGGTACGGTAAGAAGGATCGGTATAATAGTGGTTAGACAGCGGACTTATAAGACGTGTAGTATCAACGCTCTTTACCGCATTAACATATTCCTTATAAATACGATCAATATCGCGAAGGTTGCTTTTTAATTCGTTTGCACCCTCCCAGATAATGATGCTTGGATGATTAAGGCGCAGAGAAATCTGTCTTACATAACCGTCACGGGCTCTCCACACTCCGTGAGATTGCAGCTGCTCTACCGAATCAATATATCGCGTCGTCCAAACAAGCATTACCCCGACGCGGTCGGCAAGTCGAGCTATACGCGCATCATTTGTGCCATAGCCGAGAATTTGAAGTCTCAGGGTGTTAGCCTGCATTTTTTTAAGCATCAGATACTGCCATACTATCTGCCAACCGCGCGGACAGATATGGGTGGTGGAGGTTTCGCTGTACGGCGGCAGAAACTGCATATTTAGCGCGCCCTTTATGAGAGTCTTTTTGCCGTTTACATAAATTGCACCGTTTTTCTGCTCTATCGTTCTGAAACCTGTTTCGATAACTGTATCATCAACGGCAAGTCCCTGATCGTTTAATACCTCAAAGCGGATATCGTAAAGCTCAGGTGTTTCGGCACTCCAAAGATTTACATTCTCCAAATCAACGTCAGCTGACATAGTCCCGTCAGAGTCAAATGTACCAAGCTGTAACTCGGCTCCCTTTGCAGGCCAGGACGGTGCCATATAAAGCTTTACTCTGCAAGGCTTACTTGTCTTACAGGAAAAATTAACCTTTGCGCGCTTTTTCTCTGCAAAAAGTGTGATTATTCTCGCATCGGTGATCTCTACCTCGTTTATGATATCTATGGTTATCTCCTCTGAGAACCAGCCGTTATATGGATCGGCATTTGCGTGTGAACGGTATAAGATCTCGGGTGCTCTTGGATCCATTTCTACTCTGAGCATATGCTTATTCTGCTTTTTCAGAGCCTCGGTAATATCGATTTTGAGCTCCTCAAAGGAATCTGTTTGGGCAATAAGCTCTTCATCCAGATAAACTCTGCCACCGGGATCGAGGGAGCCGACTGACAAAAATGCCTTAGCCCCCGCCTCTGCCTCGAAGGCACGACGCAGAACCAACATCTTATCAGCGTTATGAGCGTTTCCGACAGAATACGGCAGCTTGACCTCTCCTAACTGCTCCTCCTCATATTCCGCAGCTTCTGAAGGTGCGAAAAAGTCGGTGATCTCGCCCTTTTCAGTAACAAGCTTCAATAGCTTAATCTTCCACTCACCTGTATGAATCATACCCGATGAGAAGAAGAGACGATCTGGATCGGCAAAGCTTCCCAACGGGAGCTGATAAGACTCTCCGCCTGCAAACGATACGGTATAGCTCTCTTTGCCAAGGCTTATCTTAAGAGTCTGCCAGCTGTTCCACTCTACCCTACCGATAAGATTCAGCTCCGGACAGTAGGAGTCCTCCTTCTTCACAGCGGCAAAGCAGTCGCCGTTTGGGCGGAACATTACAGATATGACCTCATCCGTTCCTGCATTCAGGGTAATAAGTCTGTGGGTACAGTTTTCGCCTGCCTTCTCATCTGAGATACCGTTATAATACTCTTTATCCATATAAACGGCAATCTCAGCCTCGGTGACCCTGCCCTTCTCGCTTATCCAATAGACGGCGTTAGGGTTGGGGGGTAACGGCGAGCCTTCGAAAACGAGCTCTTGGTTCTCGATATATGCTTTCTTGGTATAAAGGCTCCAATCTCTGTGAGAATAACACTTCTTCAAAAGCGCCGCGTCCATATGTGTAAGGTTTATCCTCCCCGATACCTTCGGTAAGGATACCGGAACACCCACCAGAGAATCAAGTTCCTTTGCCTCAGCCTCAGGGCAGACTTTTACCGAATAATTCGGTATATGGTAGTACCTTCTCAGATAATCGGAATAATGCTCAAGATATTCCTTTCTCTTCTGTGGAGAAAAGACGTTATTATCTGTAAAATCACCGTTGCCCTGAAATTCAGGCTCATAATAAAAGAAATCGTGGTTTTCAACTCTCATTGCCAATTTATCTGCTTTCTATTTCACTACAGATCTTACAGCGTAATAGCCTTCTGTACAAAGCTCAGGCTTCCATTCGGGAAGTCGGGTGATGTAATCATCACACTCTACCTCACTGTAGACCTTGCTGTCTATCTCCGTTCCCTGCTCGTCTATTACTGAGACAGTAACTGTACGTGTGTCTCCAGGGAAGGCGAAGAGCACAGGCTTCACGGTAAAGCCCTCTCCGCGCTTTGTGTCGGTCGTATCGTTAAAACAGGTGACCGTCTTGAAGTTTTCTTTCATTGTGTAAAAACCGTACTTTGCATATCCATAGCTATCGATAGGAGGCTTTAAGTAGCCCGCATCATTAGCGCCTCCCATAAGACAGCACCAGAGCATTCCGTCAAAGTCCATTATTCTGAACCTTCTCACCGAATAGCTGATGCAAAGTGCCTGATATGCCTGAGAAATTCTCCAATCGTCCTGAGTCATCTTAAATCCGAGTATGTTTTCGTTCGGGAATTCGTAAGAATAAGGCTGGAAGAAGAGCTCGCGAGCTTCCTTTGTGGTGTGGTCCTGTCTTCCGATAACGGCAAACTCGGTCGCAAGATAGGCTCGGTCCTTGCTTGCTGCCATATCACTTTGTTCGGTCCACGGCTGTGTAATAAAATTCTCCCAGGAGAAGCCGTAGCCCATAGAATATACATACGGATGAGCCGAGCGTACAACAAGCGGATCGGTCCATTCGGCAGGCGCTGTTACGGGCTCGCCAAAAGCATCTCTGGTTCCGTCGTTATTATAATAGTTACAGCCCTTTATGCCGTATTTGCCCGCATAATAATGATGCGAGAGAGGACAGATAAGGCGAGATGTGTCGATCCCCTTGACAGCAGGAACATACTCCTTATGCACGCGGTCAACATCCTCAAGGGTCGGGTGGAACTCATTCGAGCCCTCCCATATAACTATACTAGGGTGATTAAGACGTAGTGATATCTGTCTCAGATAGCCATCCTTTGCTCTCCACGGTCCTTCCCACTCAAGCTGCTCTATAGAGTCGATATAACGGGTTATCCATACGAGCATAACACCCATTCGGTCAGCATAGCGAGCAAAGCGGACGTCGTTGGTTCCGTAGCCGAGAATATGCAGTCTCAGCATATTTCCGCCCATACGTTTGAGCATCATATACTGCCAAACTATCTGCCAGTCACGAGGACAGATATGGGTAGTCGCCGTCTCGCTGTGCGGAGGCAGATACTGCATCACAAGGGCACCCTTCATTGTAACCTTCTGACCGTTGACATAGATGCCGCCGTTTTTCTGCTCTACAGTTCTGAAGCCCGTTTCAATAACAGTATCGTCGGTTGGCAGTCCTGCAGCGTTCAAGGCCTCAAAGCGTACGTTATAAAGCACAGGATCCTCTGCGCTCCAAAGGTCGATCTTATCGAAATCAACATCGGCAGACATTATGCCGTCAGATTCGTAGCAGCCGAGCAGCTTTTCTGCCTTTTTTTCAGGCCAGGTGTGAGCTAGGTAAACCTTGACCTTGCAGGGCTTGCTCGTCTTGCAAGAGAAATTGACCTTTGCCTTCCCTCTGCC
>JAZNTG010000026.1:0-15912 GCA_045591645.1 Acutalibacteraceae bacterium
GAAAGCTTTCCGTCTGAGAAAGCGCCTGCGCCCGAAAAGCCTGTTGTGATATGACAATAGGGCTTGCAGTTTACACAGGTCTTGGTCTTTGTCTTAGGACAGGAGCGTTTTTCTATGGGAGCTCCCTTTTCAATAATTGTAATGCTTTTTTGACTGCCGTTTTTAATCATTTCAATTGCTGTAAAAATACCTGCGGGGCCTGCGCCTACGATAATTACATCTTTTTTCATAGATAGTTACTCCTCATTTCAATACTTTTCTTATTATAGGGAGAATTAATTTGCAAATAATCAGAGCTGACACAGTCTGAATAACAAACATAGCAGCGGCAAGCGGCACTCGAGTGATAAGCACGGTCTCATAATCCGTGCCGTAAAGAACACTTATCCAAAGGGTATTGAGAGCCAAAGTGCAGATAAGCTCTTTAGCGAGAATAATGACCGCCAAAAGCGATATTTGTACTACGGGATTTTTGGTTTTTCGGTCTATCGGTCCTATAAGTCCGAATATAACTCCCGAAAGGAAAGCAACAGCGGTAAAGCCAGGGAAATAAGTGCCGAACGGGAAAAGCAGTGCACCGATAAGGTCGGCAAGTGAGCCGCAAACACCGCCCCAAAGTGGTCCGCAGATTAGCGAACAAAACATTACAGGCAGAAAGGATACTCCGATGCTCATATTCCAAATATTAAAGGAAAGAAAGCGTGAGAGCACTACCGAAACGGCGCAAAGTATCGCCGAAAGGATAAGCTTAAATAATCTTTTTTGTTTTTTATCCATAAAAAATCCTCCCTTCCCAACTATGGCAGAGAGGATTAAACACTTAGCACTGCTTAGCGGGATGCGACGATCAAACCGTAGGAAAACATTATTTTCCATTCGTCCGTCGGACAACTCCCCGTCCCGACGGCACTAAACGCTTGAAAGCCTACTCTAACAAAAAATATTTTATCACACAAAGGGCAAAAATACAATAATTTAATGAAATATCAAAAGAAAATTAATTTAAAATATATATTTAGTTAAAATAATTATGGAAAAATGTGAAAATTTATTGTATGATAGAATAAATTAATATGTATTATTTTCAAAGGGGATATAAATATGTCTAATGTTTTCACTAAAACGGAGGCTACCGAAAGATTTATTCAGTTTGGCGAGGGCGGATTTCTTCGCGGCTTTGCTGATTGGATGATACAGAAGATGACCGATGCAGGTGTGTTCACAGGCAGTGTTGTAGTAGTTCAGCCTATAGAAAAAGGTATGTGCGATATGCTCACAGCCCAGAACTGCGGCTATACTCACATTATCCGTGGCGCAGAGGGCGTGGACAAGACCGTCTGCAACGTTATCTCACGCTGTGTAAAGCCTTACGAGGATTTTGATGCATATCTCGCACTGGCTTTACAGCCCGAGATGAGATTTGTCATTTCAAATACTACCGAGTCGGGTATCGTTTTCTCTACCGAGGATAAAATTACCGACGCGCCCCCGAAGACCTTCCCTGCAAAGGTCACTCTGCTTCTCAAAAAGAGATTTGAGGCGGGGCTTTCGGGCTTCATCTTCCTGCCCTGCGAGCTTATAGACCGCAACGGTGACAACCTTAAGAAGTGCGTTTTACAGTATGCTGACCTTTGGAGCCTCGGCGATGATTTCAAGGCATGGGTAGAAAACGAAAACGTATTTACGAATACACTTGTTGACCGTATCAACACAGGCTTCCCGAGAGGCGAGGATATTGATCTCGGCTATGAGGACAATATGCTCAACACCTCGGAATATTTCCACCTTTGGGTAATCGAGACCGACTATGACCTTGAGAGTGAGCTTCCCTTCTCGAAGGCAGGACTTAACGTTATCGTTACTCCCGATCAGCTCGAGCGTTACAGAACAAGAAAGGTCCGTATCCTTAACGGCGCACATACCTCAATGGTACCGTACGCGCTTCTGTCGGGACTTGAAACAGTTAAGGATGCCATTGATGACGAGGTTATGTCGGCGCACCTTAAAAAGTGCGTATTTGACGAGATAATCCCGACTCTTGATCTTGGCAAGGAAGAGCTGATTGATTATGCCGAGAACGTAATGATCCGTTTCTCTAACCCTTACATCAAGCATTTCCTTTCTTCTATCGCGCTGAATAGCGTTTCCAAGTTCAAGGTACGCGTTCTGCCGTCTATTCTTGAATACAATAAGCGTTTTGGCAAGCTGCCAGAGGCTCTGACTTTATCTCTTGCAAAGCTTATCGAGTTCTACCGCACCGATATGACTAATGACGACCCGAAGGTAGTAGAGTTTATGAAGACGGCATCGGTCGACGATATTTTAAAGAACGCTGATCTTTGGGGCGAGGATATTTCATTTATGGCTGACGAGGTAAAGAAGAATGTTAATTAATAAGTTAGATAACGTAGAGGTTGATCTTTCCACGGGTCACAAGATTGCTCTCACCGATATTAAAGAGGGCGAGAACATCATAAAGTACGGCAACCCTATAGGTCACGCTGTCTGTGACATCAAAAAAGGCGAGCAGGTACATACCCACAATATGAAGACAAACCTTTCGGGCCGTATTGAGTATACATATACCCCCTTTGCAGACGGCGAGCACGATTCTCCCAATAAAGGCAGAACCTTTATGGGCTATGTCCGTCGCGACGGCTCAGTCGCTATCCGTAACGAGATATGGATCGTAAACACAGTCGGCTGTGTAAACAAGGTTGCCGAGGAGCTTTCCCGTCTTACAGGCGCTATGCATTTTCCGCACCCCTTCGGTTGTTCTCAGCTCGGTGATGACCAGTCGACCACACAGAAGATACTTTGCGGAATGGTAAATCACCCCAATGCCGCGGGTGTTTTAGTGCTCGGGCTCGGCTGTGAAAACAATAATATCGAGGTATTCAAGGGCGTGCTCGGCGAGTATGATCCCGAGAGGGTTAAATTTTTAAACTGTCAGGAATTTGAGGACGATATTGCCGAGGGTGTAAGACTTATTGAAGAGCTAAAGGAATACGCTTCGCAGTTTACCCGTCAGCCTGTTCCCGTGTCTGCTCTCAAGGTAGGACTTAAGTGCGGCGGCTCGGACGGATTTTCGGGCATTACGGCAAACCCCCTTGTAGGACGCTTCTCTGATATGCTGATCGACGCGGGCGGAACTTCAGTTCTGACCGAGGTTCCCGAGATGTTCGGCGCAGAGCATTTACTTATGGCTCGCGCAGAAAGCCGCGAGATATTCGAAAAGACGGTCGACCTTATCAACAACTTTAAGGGATATTACGAGCGTCATAATCAGGTCATTTACGAAAACCCCTCTCCTGGAAATAAAAAGGGAGGCATCACCACTCTTGAAGAAAAGTCGCTCGGCTGTGTTCAGAAGGCAGGAAGCCGCAAGGTCGTAGATGTTCTTGATTACGGCGACAGACTCAAGAAAAACGGACTTAACCTTTTAAACGGCCCAGGTAACGATATCGTCGCAATTACAAACCTTATGGCTGCAGGCGCTCACATAATTCTCTTCACAACAGGCAGAGGTACCCCCGTCGGCGCACCCGTTCCGACCGTTAAGGTTGCTACCAACACAGCCTTAGCAGAAAAGAAGAGCCGCTGGATAGACTATAATGCAGGGAAAATACTCGAAGGTGTAGACTGTGATAATGACTTCTTTGAGTATGTTATCTCGGTCGCAGAGGGTGCCGAGACCAAAAACGAAAAACACGGCTACAGAGAGATCTCCATCTTCAAGGACGGAGTTGTACTGTAAAATAAAAATGTTGCAAACTCCCTGGCGGTATGCCAGCTACTGCAGAAAATAAAATATAAATTTAAGGCGCACAGAGCTACGGTTTCCCCGTAGGTCTGTGCGTTTTTGTGTTAAGCAGATGTTGTTGCCTTGACAACAATTTATCAAAGACATATAATAAATATAGTGTATTCTAAATTTATAAAAGAAAGTGTGGACAACTGAATGGATCAGAAATACGAAGCGCTGTTTACCCCTTGGAAGATCGGTAATGTAGAGATCAAAAACCGTATCGTCCTCTGTCCGATGGGCGGCACCTCGCTCTTTGGCTGGATGGAGCACACAGGCAACCATTTTGATAAGGAAGCCGCAAAGTTCTTTATCGAAAAGGCCGAGAACAATGTGGGACTTATCATTCCCGGCATCGCACCCATCAAGAGCACCTTTATGGGTCAGTGGCTTTATCAGAACAAGAAGATGTTCGCTGAACTCAAAGAGTTTATGGATGAGATACATAAGACAGGCGCCAAGCTCTTTGTTCAGATAACGGCAGGAATGGGCAGAAGCTGGGCGATACCCACCCCTCTTGTAATGCTTCACAATATGCCTGTTGTCCGCGATATTATAAAGCCTATCATAAACATTCCCTATCAGTCGGCATCTCCCTCTGAGCTACCCTCGCGTTGGTCGGATAAGGTTACCACCCGCGCTATAACCGTAAAGGAAATAAATGAGATAGTAGACGCCTTTGCAAAGACTGCAAAGCTCTGTATGGATGCAGGGGTCGACGGTATCGAGGTGCACGCGGTACATGAGGGCTATCTGCTCGACCAGTTCACCACCGAATATACAAATAAAAGAACCGACGAATACGGCGGCTCCTTTGAAAACCGTTACCGCTTTGCAACAGATATCGTAAAGGCAATAAAGGCGGCTTGCGGAAACGATTTCCCTGTGTCTGTCCGCTACTCGGTTGAGTCCAAGGTAAAGGGCTACGGAGTCGGAGCAGTTCCCGGTGAGGAATATACCGAGATCGGACGCGATATGGCAGAGAGCGAAAAGGCGGCAAAATACCTACAGGATGCGGGTTATGATATGCTCAACTGCGACAACGGTACATATGACTCGTGGTATTGGGCGCATCCGCCTATGTATATGCCCCAGAACTGCAATCTTGAGGACGTTGCTCACATAAAGAAATTTGTCGATATTCCTGTTGTCTGCGCAGGCAGAATGGAGCCCGATGTGGGAGCCGAGGCTATAGCCGACGGCAAGATAGACGCTATGGGCGTTGCCCGTCAGTTCCTTGCAGACGCAGAGTGGATAACCAAGATGATAGAGGACCGAATGGAGGATATCCGTCCCTGTATCTGCTGTCATAACGCCTGCTTTAATATGGCGCACTACAAGGGAGTTGCAAACGCGCAGTCTATTTATGATGCAAGCCATATTGCCCGCTGTGCGCTAGACCCCAGAGTTATGCAATCGGATAAATATTACATAAAGCCTGCAAAGACGCAGAAGAATATTGCCGTTATCGGCGGCGGTATCGGTGGTATGGAAGCGGCTATCGTATGCGCTAAACGCGGACATAAGGTCACACTTTATGAAAAGAGCGACAGGCTTGGCGGTGTGTTTATTGCCGCGGCAGCTCCCTCCTATAAGGAAAAGGACAAGGCGCTTATCGCCTGGTATGAGCGTGAGATAACCCGTTATCCCATCGAGATAAAAATGAATACCGAGGTTACAGATATAGAGTCACTTAATGCAGACGAGGTAATTGTTGCAACCGGTGCTACCCCGAACAAGCTTCCTGTCAGAGGTGCTGAAAAGGCAGTAGAAGCTATCGACTTTCTGCTCGGTAAAAAGTCTGTCGGCGAAAACGTTGTTATTATCGGCGGCGGACTTACGGGCTGTGAGATTGCTTATGAGCTTTATCTCAAGGGTAAAAAGCCGACCATCGTTGAGATGAAGCAGGACCTTATCGTTTCTGATAAGATATGCCTTGCGAACACCTCCTTCCTCCGCGACTTCTTCAGTGCAAATAAGGTTCCCGTTTATCTTGAAACTCGTCTTTCATCTATCGGGGACGATGCAGTTTTAGTTACCGACAAGCACGGCAAGCAGACAAGAATAGAGTGCGACTCTGTTATCCTCTCCTGCGGATATAAGCCGGCACCCATCGCCAAAAAGGGCGGACACGTTCACGTTATTGGCGACGCCAAGGCAGTCGGAAGCCTCCGCACCGTTATCTGGCAGGCTTGGGACGTGGCGATGAAGTTGTAAACGAGGGCCGAGGGCCAAGGGCCCGGGGCAAAGGGAAATGTGCGGCAAAGCCGCAAACATATATTGTAGGGACCGACGTCCCCGACGGTCCGTAAATGAAAGGAGAAACCCTTATGATTTTAACACCCGAACAGCAGGCGATATTAGACGGCTCTAAAGGCGAAGTTTTAGCCAAAGTAATGAAAACCATGGTCAAGTACGGCGAAGCCTTCGGCGCAGAAAAGTTAGTTCCTGTCACTAGTGAATATAACCACCTCGTTACCTCTTTCGGCCTTAAGATGATGACCCCTGTTTTCGAGCTTATGCAGACTCTTATCGACGCGGATGCCGTCTCGACCCAGAAGTTTTCGGTTGACCCCCGTCCGCTTGATAAAAACGTGCCCGCAAACTTCCTGCAGAATTTCATCTTCAATAACTTTATGTACTCTACACAGGAGTCCTATGAGAAACAGCTCCACAAGCTCGGCCTCAAAGACAAGGACGCTTTCACCTGCACCTGCTATATGGATGAGGTAGGCAACAAGCCAAAGCGCGGCGACGTTCTTTCTTGGGCGGAGTCGTCGGCTGTTGTTTATGCAAACTCTGTTCTCGGCGCACGTTGTAACCGAAACTCAGGTATTATTGACATTATGGGCTCTGTTGTCGGCTTCGTGCCCTATTTCGGACTTCTTACTGATGAGGGTAGAAAGGCTACTTGGATAGTAGAGATAAAGACTAACAAAAAGCCAGAGGCTCAGCTTCTCGGCTCCGCTATCGGTATGAAGGTTATGGAAGCCGTGCCTTATGTAAAGGGACTTGAAAAATGGCTTGGCACCGAGCTTGATGACGCCGCTTGCACCTATCTTAAAGACTTCGGTGCGGCTACCGCATCAAACGGCGCGGTAGGTCTTTATCATATTGATAACCTGACCCCCGAGGCAAAGGATATGGGCGAGAGTCTGATTTCTGAGGGTGCTGAAGTTTACGTTATTGACGACGCAGAGTTAGAAAGAGTATATAAGAGCTATCCTGTTATCTGGAAAAATAAGGACGCAACACCCAAGCTTTGCTTTATGGGTTGTCCGCATATGAGCCTTGAACAGTTAAAGAGCTGGACCGACAGGGTGGAAGAGGCTCTCGCTGAGGCAGGTAATAAAAAGGTAGTTATCCCGACCGTTTTCACAGCCTCCCCGGGAGTGCTCGAGAAGTTTAATAAGACCGACTATGCTGAGAGACTCAAAGCTACAGGCGTCATTACCTCATATATCTGTCCGCTTATGTATATGAACAATCCGCTGTCGGCTAAAATGCCCGTAATTACCTCGTCAAACAAGCTTCGTACCTATACAACATCAAGATACTACACCGATGACGAGATCCTTATGCAGATTACAAAGGGAGGTAAATAAAAATGAGAGAATTTAAAGGCCGCGTTATCGCCGAGGGAACTGTTACCGCTCCTGCGCTTGTTTCCCACGGCGGACTCAATACCCTTGCCTCCTTCCAGAAGGCTTTACAGTTCGGTGATAAGAATGCCACCTGCGGCGACCAGAATAACCCCGACCTCTACGGAAAGCAGATGAAGGATAAGGCTCTCTGCCTGCCTATGACTATTGGCTCGACAACGGGCGGACTCGTTCTCTACTGCGCCTCGGCTATGAAGCGTCAGCCTGCGTGTATGCTTTTCTCAAAGCCTATAGATTCACTTGCCGCGGCAGGCAGTGTTCTCGCCGATGTTTGGCTCGACGATGTTACGATGCCGGTTATTGATTCGCTCGGCGACGAGTTTCTTGAATATGTTAAGGATGATATGACCGTAACAGTCAAGGAAGACGGAATTGTAGTCGTAGAATAGAAAAAGGACCCGCGCGGGTCCTTTTTCTATTAATGCAGAATGCAGAATTAATGTGAGCCTTACTATTGCCTAATGCCTTTTTAAATCTTTCCATTTATAAACAAAAAGTAAATTAAAATTATTTTCTTGACTTTGGGCAGATTAGTATATATAATATCAAATGTTGCATATGATATTTTAGCGGTTTACACAAACTTGTGTAAACTATATTTTTGTCCCAAGCGAGTATATTGATTAGGAGATTAATTAAAATGGCTAAAACAACACAGCTGACCCGCGACGGTCTTGCTAAGCTTCAGAACGAGCTTGAGTACCTCCGCACAACAGGCAGAGAAGAGATCGCAGATAAGATCCGCGTAGCAAGAGGCTACGGAGATCTTTCCGAGAACAGCGAATATGACGAGGCAAAGAATGAACAGGCTAAGATAGAGGCTCGTATAATAGAGCTTGAAAAGACATTAGAGGATGTAACCATTATCAATGATGATGTCGATACCGACACAGTCACTATCGGGGTCACGGTTACCGTGCTTGATGTAGAGTATGAGGAGGAGCTTACCTACAGAGTAGTCGGCTCAGCCGAGGCTGATCCTATAAACGGCCTTATTTCAGATTCCTCTCCTGTAGGCTGTGCGCTTCTCGGTGCAAAGATCGGCGATGAGGTAGTGGCAGAGGCTCCCGCAGGAGATCTCAAGTTCAGAATACTGAGTATTTCAAAATAATTTGCGGCGGACGGTATTCTGATACTGTCCGCTTTTTTAAAGGAAGTGCAGTCAAATGGCAAAAAAAAGCGAGACTCTTTCTCAACGGGATAAGGCGCTAAAGGAGCTTATAGAGCTTAAAAAGATGCAAGCGGGCGAGACCCCTATAGGTCCAAAGCCGAGCGAAGAAGCGATTGTGCCGAAAACCTTCAAGGAGAAAAGAGAGAATTTTTTTTATCATTATAAATATGCGGTGCTTGTCGGACTTTTTATTGCCGTTGCAGCCGCAATACTTATCGTTGATATAGCGAAAAGGACTGATTACGATTCCAAGGTAGTGGTTTTTAGCTATGACGTGACCTATTCCTCCTACAGCGAGAAAATTTCTCAGTATTTTGAGCAGTTTTATTCCGATGTAAATGAAAACGGCAAGGTCGATATTGCGGCTATTGATTGCTCTATAGATCCAAAAGATACAACTGAGCTTAAAAACAGCAGGCTGACACAGCTGCATAGTATGCTTTCGGTGGAGGATGACGCGATCATATTCCTTGTCGATGAGGAGAGCATAAAGCATTTTAATGATGCCCTTGTTACAGAGCTTTTTAAAGAGGAGAATATGGTGCTGCTCGGCGACGATTTTTATGATTTTATAAAGACCGAGAATGTGCCGATGCCTGATACAAAGATATATGCCGCAATGCGTGAGGTGAACGCAACTGCCATTGAGGGCAAAAACGAAGTGGCGTATAACGCGGCGAAACAGGTGTTGGAGGAGCTTCGTGCAAGGCGGGGTGAGCAGTAATGAGCGAATATTTATCCTTTATATTTTTCTGGCTCCTCTTAATGGCGCTCATCGGCGTCGCGCTTTGGCTGGTGCCAAAATTAGAGGCGCATATCAGGCGCGCCAACTCCAAAACAAAAGAAAACGAAATACAAGATATAGCGGACGAGTAAAAATCGTCCGTTTTTCTTATATTTAAAATAAATATTGTGTTTTTTGTGAAAATTATCCTATTGACATACTACAACTTGTGCTATATAATGTATTTGCTTCGCCTTTTTAGGCACAATATATTGTGGAGAACGATCTGCCACACTAAACTAGTAAAGAAAGAGAGTGAGAGAGGAAAATTATGAAGATCATTAAACGTAACGGCGCAGAAGAAAACTTTAACGAAGACAAAATACGCGTAGCTATTACCAAAGCAAACGAATCGGTCGACCCCGATATCAGAATGACCGACCTACAGATCAAGCGCATAACCGAATCTGTTGTGATTTCCTGCGAGGCTCTGGGACGTGCTCCCACCGTTGAGGAGATTCAGGACTTAGTTGAGAAAAAAATTATGGCACACGGCGCCTTTGAGGTCGCAAAGAATTACATAACATACCGCTATACCCGTTCTCTTGTCCGTAAGTCCAACACCACCGATGACAAGATACTCTCCCTTATTGAATGTAACAATGAGGAAGCAAAGCAGGAAAACTCAAACAAGAACCCTGTCGTAAACTCTACACAGCGCGACTATATGGCGGGCGAGGTGTCGAGAGACATTACCAACCGCATACTTCTTCCCAAGGATATCGTTGACGCTCATAACGAGGGCATAATCCACTTCCACGACTCCGACTATTTCGCACAGCATATGCACAATTGCGACCTTGTAAACCTGGAGGATATGCTTCAGAACGGTACCGTTATCACAGGCACCCTCATCGAGCGTCCTCACAGCTTTTCAACCGCTTGTAATATAGCTACTCAGATCATCGCTCAGGTGGCAAGCAACCAGTACGGAGGTCAGTCTATTTCGCTGACCCACCTTGCACCCTTTGTACAGGTATCGCGCGAAAAGATCCGCCGTCAGGTAGAGGCAGAGATCAAAGACCTCGGCATCGATGTGAGCGATGATAAAATAAGCGAAATGACCGAAAAGCGTCTCCGTGATGAGATCCGCCGCGGCGTTCAGACTATTCAGTATCAGGTTGTAACTCTTCTCACTACAAACGGACAGGCTCCTTTTGTCACCGTGTTTATGTATCTTGGAGAGGCAAAGAACGAGCGCGAGAGAGAGGATCTGGCGCTTATTATTGAGGAAGTACTCCTTCAGCGCTGTCAGGGTGTCAAGAATGAGAAGGGCATCTGGGTAACTCCGGCATTCCCGAAGCTCATCTATGTGCTTGAAGAGGATAATATCCGCGAAGGCTCTAAATACTGGGAGCTCACAAAGCTCGCGGCTCGTTGTACCGCAAAGAGAATGGTGCCCGACTATATTTCCGAGAAGAAGATGCTTGAGCTCAAGGTAGACAAGAACGGCGAGGGCCACTGTTATACCTGTATGGGCTGCCGCTCCTTCCTTACCACCTATGTTGACGAAAACGGCAATCCGAAGTATTACGGCCGCTTTAATCAGGGTGTTGTCACCATCAACCTTGTTGACGTGGCTCTCTCTTCGGGCGGAGATAAGGAAAAATTCTGGAAGATTTTCGACGAGCGTCTTGAGCTCTGTCACAGAGCATTGCTTTGCCGTCATGAAAGACTTAAAGGCACTCTGTCCGATGCCGCTCCTATTCTCTGGCAGCACGGCGCACTCGCGCGCCTTCAGAAGGGCGAGCCTATCGATAAGCTGCTCTTCGGCGGATATTCGACCATATCCCTCGGCTATGCAGGACTTTATGAGTGCGTAAAATATATGACAGGCAAGAGCCATACCGACCCCGAGGCAACACCCTTTGCTCTTGATGTTATGGAAAAGATGAACGAGGCTTGCCGCGGCTGGAAGGCAGAGCATAATATCGACTTCTCGCTCTACGGCACACCGCTTGAATCCACCACCTATAAGTTTGCAAAGTGTCTGCAGAAGCGCTTTGGTGTTATTCCGGGTGTTACCGACAAGGGTTACATCACAAACTCCTACCACGTTCACGTTACCGAGGAGATCGATGCGTTCGAGAAGCTTCGCTTTGAGGCTCAGTTCCAGCATCTGTCACCGGGCGGCGCTATATCCTACGTAGAGGTGCCTGATATGCAGAATAATATCGAGGCTGTTCTCGAGGTTATGAAGTTTATCTATGACAACATCATCTACGCTGAGCTCAATACCAAGTCCGACTACTGTCAGGAATGCGGCTTTGACGGCGAGATCGAGATAGTCGAGGAAGAGGGCAAGCTTGTCTGGAAGTGCCCCAACTGCGGAAATACCGATCAGGACAAGATGAACGTGGCTCGTAGAACCTGCGGATACATCGGTACTCAGTACTGGAATCAGGGACGCACACAGGAAATAAAGGAAAGGGTGCTCCACCTGTAAAATGTATTACGGAGATATAAAAAATTGCGATATTGCCAACGGAGTAGGGGTGCGTGTCACCCTCTTCGTTTCGGGTTGCACCAATAGGTGCGAGGGTTGTTTTCAACCTCAGACCTGGGATTTCTCGTACGGTCAGCCGTTTACTCGCGAGACCGAGGATAAAATAATCGATATGCTGAAACCCGATTATATAAAGGGGCTGACCTTGCTCGGCGGAGAGCCATTTGAGCCCGAAAACCAAAGAGCACTGTTGCCCTTTGTTAAAAGGGTAAAGGAGATATATCCTAACAAAAACATCTGGGCATTTACGGGCTTCACATTAGAGCAGTTATGGGAAAAAGAGCCACATCCAAGATGTGAAGCGACCGACGAACTGCTCGCGCTCATCGACGTCCTCGTCGACGGACGCTTTGAAAAGGATAAGAAAAACCTTATGCTGAAGTTCAGAGGAAGCGAAAATCAGCGGCTTATCGATATGAAAAAGACCTTAGAAACAGGTAGTATCACAATGTATGAATGTTAAAAAGAGGCCAAGTACCCGTAAGGATACTTGGCCAGTTTTAGGTGTTCTAATTCTTTTTAAGATACATAGTAGTTTGAAATGCGTGCAAAAAACACGTTGGGTTATCTTTAGCCTATGATTTCGTATTCAAACGCATTTAGACCATATTTTTTATACTTTTCTCTAAATTCAATATATTCATCCAAGGTTTCGTTAAATATAGCTATATGTTCGTCAAATTCCTTTGGCAAAGTATTTTCGCCTTTTACAATCAACTTATCCGCATCACATTCGCTACGCAACAAATCCCAAAATGCATCCCAATTTTTCCCATACAACTCAGGAAAATCAAAGGCAATTCGGATTCTTTCATGAATTTCTAATAAATATTTACATCCCGTCAAATCCAACTCAATTATTTTCATTTATCTTTCCCTCCTTATACAATTTCGTAGAAAGTTTCGTAGTGATCATATGTTACATAAGACAGTGGATGATTCTTTTGTCTTGATTAAGATATCGTAGGGAATGACCTGTGTGTCATTCCGATTAATTTTTAGTATATCCTATATAAGAAAATTTGTCAATTTGCAGAAGAAAAACGGTCGGGAGAATTCCCGACCGTTCGACTTTTATTACTTCTTAATTATCCTCATCTGCAGGCGGTCTATTTTTTTGCCGTAGATGCCTGCGTAGTCATTGTTGTCGGTCACCCACGAATAATAGCTACCGCCGATGGGTGCGACACGACACTGCACCGAGTGATCAGGGTTACCTATCAGACGGACCCTGACGCAGTCTATATCCTTGCCGAAAAGCCCCGCATAGTCCTCGCGGTTCTTTACCCACGGCAGCCATCTTCCGCCTATAGTGTGTACCTGATACTCTATATCTCCCTCGGTAAGATCTGCATAGATGCATCTTATTGGCTGTGAGGGAAGTCCCGCATAGTCCGAGTCGTTTTTGACGTTGGGCAGCCACCCTCTTTTAGAGGTGTATACCTGATATACCACGTCTGGCAGCTCTGCCGCGGGTGATTCGATCGACTGCTCGCCTTTTTTGGTAAGTCCGCAGCGCTCTATCAGCACCTCGCTTATCGCGGCGGCGCACTTGTCGGCAAAGTCCTCGGTAAGTATTAAAGGAGTGTCGACTGCTGAATCCATAAAACCGCACTCAAGCAGCACGGCGGGCATTTTTGTTTCCCTCACTTCGTGAAGGTTTGCGGTAGCAAGAGGGGAAGCCCTGTTTCCGCGAAGTCCCGTGTGCTTTATGAGAGCATTGTAAAACGCCGAGCGCCACTCGCTCGTAACGTCATCGGTAGTCGTATAGGTGTAGGCAACAATACCGCCGCCGCTTTTTCCGTTTATACCTGCGTTGTGGTGGATAGAAACATAAAGATGCGCACCCCAGTTATTCGCAGTGTCGGTACGCTTTTTGAGCGGCACATTGACCTTGCCTGTCACATCATCAAGACGGATAAGCTCGTATCCGTCATAATCGGATAGTATGTTTTCTATTTTTTCGCAAATTCGGGAATTCAGCGTCCACTCCCGCGTCTCCTTAGGATCTATGGATTTTAAACATCTTTTGCCTGCAGTATAAAGACCGTGTCCGGCATTAAGGGCTATTTTAAACACTCTCATTCTCCCTTTTCAATAAATTGCTTGAATGCTTGATGCATCCCTGTAGACGCAAGTCCCGAAACGAGACCCTGGAGCAGAGTTTCGGGCGAAAACACAAAACCGTTTGTCCAGAGCGACAGCAGTATTCCTATTATTGCCATTATGAGTGGAATGAAACGGTTTATATTCTCATTCGGCACGAGATTTTTAATAATATATCCTACGCAAAGACATACCCCTATAATGATGATTTCATAATAATCTCTTAATATTTCCATTTTTAACACATCCTTATCTGTTTAATTCCTCAAGGTCGGCAATTCTGTGATTGATGACCTTGATTTCTTCTTTTTCAACCGCATCCTGTTTTTCAAGCTCGTTTACGCGGTCGATAACGTGATTATGCTTTTCAACCTTTTTCTCAAGCTGTTCAATGCGGTAGTTGGTAAGACGGTTAGATACAATAATTCCTCCAAATGTACCGCCCAGCGTTCCTATAAGCGATATAAGGCTGACGATTATCGTCTCACTCACGCTATCTCCTCCCAGAAGGCGGGATACTCAGCAGGAGACCATACCGAGACTACGCCCTCAGGCGCGGTGCAGATATATGTATTACCGTCAAATAATACCTTGTCACCGCTATAGTAATACTTGCCCTCAACATATTCGGATATGTCATCTGTTTCGGTCTCGCCGACTTCAAGTGCACGCACTCTCTGCTCAAGCTCGGAAAGCTTTGCATATACGTCGATGCTGACCTTTGCATCTGCGCCCTCTCTTGCGAGGACTTTGAGCTCGTCCCTCTGCTCATCGGAAAGCTGTCCTTCTGCCCACAGTGTATCGACCTTGCGGAGAATAACTGCGAGGTCATAGCTTTTAGTGTTGATTACATTTTTAATTATTGAATACATAAATATACCTCCTAAGAATTAGCGGCGGCAGATTCTAAAGCTGCCAATCTTTCTAAAACGCTTGCAAATGATTTGTTTAAGTCACGGTTGTACTCACAGTCTATTAACACACCCTCGGTATCGGCAAACAATGTCATATTGGGATAGATGCTTGTAACATTTTCGACTGTACCGTCAGCGTTTGGTGTGTATTTGACAGGCTCAACATAAGGCTCGTATGGCAAATTGGCGTTATCCTCATAAATGTATGAATAAGGATTATTTATCGTAACATCAACCTTTACCCCCGTATCAGAGTTTGCATCTTGTGCTGTAACGCTGATAACATACCATTTGGCATTTGCTGCGGGTACAGCAGTTGCAACATCACCGTTCTCCGATATAGAAACATTAGAGTATACTACATTGCCATCTTTATCATACATAAGGTGGATTACACGCAATTTAACATTACTGTTAAGAATTAGCCTTTGCTTTTTGCCTTGAATACAAGGAAAATCAAAAGCGACGCCGTATATGTTGTTAGCGGTGGTAAAACTAATATTTTCATTCGATATAGATAAATTAGTTATACCCGCAGTATAAGTAGAGTTATTTTGTGCTAAACCAATAACTATGCTTTTTCCGTCCCATTGTCTTAGGGTGTTATTTGCGTAAGGCACATCTTTGACCGTTCTGTTTGCTAAGTTACAAAACAGATTTCTACCATGTACATTAAGTTTTTCTGCGGATAAATTAGATACATTTTCACCGCTTAACTTAACCCCTACCATATGCTCTACTGGTGATATATCATTGAGCAGAACAGCAGAGCCGCTTTTATTGCCTTTAAGGGCGTTTGAAAAGGTGGCGTTCGCATAGGGGAGAGAAACATCTCCCGTATCTCCTTTTTCTCCCTTTTCGCCTTGAATACCCTGTTCGCCTTTATCTCCTTTTTCACCCCGTATGCCCTGAATACCTTGGTCTCCGCGGTCACCCTTATCGCCTTTATCACCCTTTTCTCCCT
>JAZNTG010000027.1:0-23474 GCA_045591645.1 Acutalibacteraceae bacterium
CCAGTTTTATTCGCCTTTGACGAGTTATATTGCTTCGCAGTTATATTTGGACTTCGTCCAAGTGATATTCGCTTCGCGAGTTTTGATGGCGAATAAAATATCACTGTGAGAACTGTCTCACAATATAACTATTTAAACAATCATTTTTTGAGATAGTAAAAAACGGATGCGTAGAATTTCTACACATCCGTTTAGTTTTGTCTTATATCTTGACAAGCAGGACATTTGGGCACCAAATGTCACTCGTTAGGAGAACCTAAAATCCTTTATCTTCAGTTTTATCTATTCGATAAATTGGAATTTGGCGAATACTATCGGTCTTTATCAAATCCCATTAGCGTTTAGTTTACATGTAATTATGAGTCGATTGCATTGGTTATTAAATCGATAATGCGCTGATTCTCACTTTCCAGTGCATAATCCAATACGGATTTTCCATTAATATCGGTCGCTTTTACATCTACACTGTGCGTTAAAAGAAAGGCGACTGCATCTTCGCTTTTTCCGACAATCGCCCACATTAATGGCGTTTTGTTCTGATGATTTCTATAATCCAGCAACTCGCCGTAATCCGCAGTCAGCGTGCTGATAAAATCGACATGATTAGAACGGCATACATAGTGCATGATCGTATTACCATCATCGTCGATAGGACTGGCACCACTGCTCAACAAAAACAAAATACATTCTTCTTGCTCTTTTAATTCTTCGTTCGTATCACTTGAAGAATACGAATAGAGTAGTAGCTGATGGAACAATCCAGACATGTGACTGCCATAGGCATCTACATCTGCACCGAATTGGATCAACAGTTTAGCAATAGCCAGTCGGTCAGGCTTATTGGAAATAAAGGTTGCTTCCATCGGGCTCCAATTTCCGTCCAAATAGAGATTGGGGTCAGCACCGTGTTCCAGAAGCGCTTTTGCCACCTGCATATCGCCTTCTCTGCAAGCGACTACTAGCGGTAAGTCTAAATCAGCTTCCACCATATTCAAGATGCGCCGAATCCACAATGGCGCAGAATATTCGTTGACATCTGCAACTTTTTCTATGTATTCAATGGCACTTTCCGTACTACCTGCATTGATCATACTGCAAAGTTTAGCACTCTGAATATGCGCGGAAAACTGAAAAAAGCCAATTGCCAGCACAATACCAAGTGACAGGATAACAACCAATATCAGTAAACAGATATAGATTTTTTTATTATGCATGGTGCTACCCCCATTTGAAAAAGTGTAAATCAAATTCAAGTTTATCGGTTGGTTTTATTATAACATAATTAAAATAACTATCAATAGAATATAAAATACCCGTGTTCTTCGAAGTTTTTGTTTAAAACAGACTGTTTGCAATTGCGGCAAGCTCTTGGAGTGTCAGCTGTTCGCTTCGGGCGGTGTCGGATAGTCCTGCGCTGCTGAGGGCTTCGCGGATACTGTCCTTCGGTATACCCAATGTTGCCGAAACAGTGTTTACAAGGGTCTTTCTGCGCTGGGCAAAGCACGCCTTTACAAAGGAGAAAAATTTCGCCTCATCATTTAGGGTTATCGGCGGTATTTTTCGTATGTTAAGACTTATCACCGCGCTGTCAACGTTCGGCGGCGGCATAAAGGACTCTCTTCCCACCTCGAAAAGTATTTCGGTCTCGGCATAATATGCGACGGCGACTGTCACAGCACCTGACTCGCGGCTGCCAACTTCGGCACAGAGCCGCTCGGCGGCTTCCTTTTGCACCATTACCGTAATATTATCTAAAGGTAATTTTGACTCAAGCAGATGCATAATTATTGGAGAGGTGATGTAGTAGGGAAGATTTGCGCATACGGCGACGCGCTCGCAGTCGGCAAACTTTTCTTTTATTATCGCTTCAAGGTCAAGCTTCATTGCATCTCCGAAGATGACCTCGATATTATCTCTGCCCGCAAGACTTTTTTGGAGCACAGGCTTTAGTTTAGTATCAAGCTCTATTGCTACAACGCGCTTTGCCACACGTGACAGCTCAAGAGTCAGCACTCCCGCACCTGGGCCTATCTCTAAAACTCCTGTGCTTTGATCACATGCCTGCTCTGCCATTCTGGGGCAGACCGAGGGGTCTATAAGAAAGTTCTGACCGAATGCCTTTTTAAGGTTAAAGCCCTCTGATTCAAGAAGCTTTTTAAGGGTATTATAATCAGCTAGATTCATTATTTTTCTCCGAGCTTTAGCAGTAATTTTTTAAGGGTTGTATCGGCAGATACGGCGCCGATGCCCAGTGATACCATCATATCCGAAAATGAAGCAAGACGGGAAAGAGCCGACTTTGAGGGGGCTTCGTTTCCGCAGATCGCCGCGGCGAGAAATTTCGTACTGCCGTCGGCAAGAGCCGCATAAACCGCCATATCGACCGCGTCAAGCAGATAACCGTCGGGAAAGCAGACTCTGTGACCCCGATATATCTTTCCGTTTTTGGAAAGCAGTGTCACACCGCACTTTTTTTCACCTGTGGGATAGCTTTTATTCATTTCAGAGGATGCTAAGGATTTTAGTTCATCAAAATTAGTCAGCATAAATGTCCCTCTCTTTCATATACATTATACACTATTGTAACACATTTTTTCAATAGAATATAAAAATGTGCGTCACTCGCATACATTTTTGTATATTTTACAAAAATTGTTCTTCTGCGGTGGAATATTTTATAAAAATTTATATTTCTACGCTATTGACAAACGGTAAAAATAGGTATAAAATTGTTTTATTAATTTTTATTGATTATAGAATACTTAAGGGGGAGTACATAATGTTAAAGAATGAGTATTTAAAGAAGGTTTACGCTGATACTGAGAAGCGTAATCCTAACGAGCCTGAATTCTTACAGGCTGTAATGGAGGTTCTCACCTCTCTCGAGCCCGTAGTTGAGCAGGATCCCAAGTTCGAAAAAGCAGGCGTTATCGAGCGTATGGTAGAGCCCGAGCGTCAGATTTTCTTCCGTGTACCCTGGGTTGACGATAACGGTCAGGTTCAGGTAAACCGCGGCTTCAGAGTTCAGTTCAACTCTGCTATCGGACCCTACAAGGGAGGTATCCGTTTCGCTCCTAATGTTAACGCATCTATTATGAAGTTCCTTGGCTTTGAGCAGACCTTCAAGAACAGCCTTACAGGTCTTCCTATGGGCGGCGGTAAGGGCGGCGCAGATTTTGATCCTAACGGCCGCAGCGACAACGAGATTATGCGTTTCTGCCAGAGCTTTATGACCGAGCTTCAGAGACACATCGGCGCTGACACCGACGTTCCTGCAGGCGACCTCGGTGTAGGTGCCCGCGAGATCGGCTATATGTTCGGTCAGTATAAAAGACTCCGCAACGAGTTTACAGGCGTTCTCACCGGTAAGGGACGCTCCTACGGCGGCTCTCTCATCCGTCCTGAGGCTACAGGCTTCGGTGCAGTTTACTACACCGTTGAAATGTTAAAGACCTTCGGCGAGTCTGTTAAGGGCAAGACCTTCGTAGTATCCGGCTTCGGTAACGTTGCTTGGGGTACTGTTAAGAAGATTACCGAGCTTGGCGGTAAGGTTGTAACCATTTCGGGTCCTGACGGATATATCTATGATGAGAACGGTGTTAACACCGAAGAGAAGATTAACTTCATGCTCGAAATGAGAGCTTCGGGTCGCAATAAGGTAAAGGATTACGCTGATAAGTTCGGTGTAGAGTTTTTCGAGGGTCAGAAGCCCTGGGGCGTAAAAGCAGACGTTCTTATGCCCTGTGCTACTCAGAACGAGGTTGGAATGGCTGAGGCTGAGCAGATTGTCGCTAACGGCGTTAAGTACTATGTTGAGGTTTCCAATATGCCCACCCGTAACGAGGCTATGGCATACCTTAAGGAAAACGGCGTAGTTATCGCTCCCGCTAAGGCAGTAAATGCAGGCGGCGTTGCAGTTTCTGGTCTTGAGATGAGCCAGAACTCCATGCGCTACAGCTGGACCGCAGATGAGGTTGATGCAAAGCTCCATCAGATTATGGAAGGCATCTACAAGGCATCCTGGGATGCAGCTAAGAAGTACGGTATGGAAGGCGACCTCGTAGCAGGTGCAAATATTGCAGGCTTCGAAAAGGTTGCAGAGGCAATGATCGCACAAGGCGTTTGCTAAGCCTGTACAGACTTTAAAATCAGAGTGGAATAAAGGGCATCCGTTAATGACGGATGCCCTTTTTATATCTCTTTTGATCACTGAAAAAGCCCTCACAGTCTGACTGTGAGGGCTTAAACTAATCAAGGAAATAAACAGTAATGTCTCTTCTTCCAAAGTATATGCACTGGCTTTCGGTATCCATAAACAGGTCCATATCGGTTCTGTTGCCGTGGATAAATCCGCCTGTGTCTGCAGCTATCGCATAGCCGTAATTGTATCTTCCGTCGGAGGACACGATATACATTCTTGTGCCATAGGGAATCTCCTTGGGATCTACTGCTACATATCCAGGTTCAGGCCAAACGCCTGTTGAGCATCTGTTGCCGGTATGGGTATAAGCGGTAGCCTTGAGGGTCTTTACAGACTTGTAATTCAGCGGAATTCCGTTAGAGTCCAGCTGAAGGTCGGACGGAACATCAAGGGTAGAGATGGTAGAGCCTGATGAAGCGTACTTCGGAGCCTTGGTGCCGATAACGGTCTTGGTATCTACAGCTTCGGCGACGATCTCTTCATTTATAACGGTCTTGCCTGCGGCTACTCCGTTTACATACATTACCGAGCAGGTAACTATCTTAGAGCCTGTGTGGCCGTTTTCTACCTTTTGTGTGGTCGCATAATATTTATCCGAATACTCTACGGTACTGCCGTAGGGTATCTCCTCGGAATAGGTCTCGGTCTTGTACTCTACATCTACGATATCAACGTAGGTCTCACCCGAGATGGTGGTATCAAGTGTATGGCTGAGAATATCATATTCGTCAAGCTTTACACCGAGTGAGGAGAGGATGTCTCCGAGACGTCCCTCGGTAATGCTGTAGGTCTTGGTATTGTTGCCTACGGTCAGAGTGAGGGGGAAATAATAAGAAATAGTGACATCGGTGCTGTAAAGTCCGCGGGTCACGCCTGTGATCTTATAATCGGCACTGCCTGCAATTTTTTTGGTCATATTCTGTGCATTGCCGAAAACGGTGGTCATAACATATGTGTTATTGCCGTCTGATACACGCACGGTGTGTGTAGCGTAGATCAAGGCGGTCATCGCAGTGGCAAGGACAAGAACAAGCGCGATCATCTTTACCATTCTTAAAGCAACAAAGCGGGGTGCTCTTTTAATGGCTTTGTTCGCAGATGATTTTATTTTTTGTAACATTCAAAAACTCCTTTTTATCTGGGCTGTCGCTTGGGCAGACCTTTAGTAAGTAAGATTTTTCAGTCCTCGGGTATTATAACCACATAGTTTAACAATGTCAAACTAAACCAAAACCTTTAAATTGTGCAAAATGCACAACAAATTACAAATAAATTACAAAAGTTACAAGTTTGTAACCTTGTTTTTGCCTTTTTATGGAAGATTTTTTTGTGCATTCATACAAAAATCGGTTTTGAAACCTCACGCATATGCCGAAAAAGGCTCGAAAATGCGTATATATTGGGGACTGTAGGGACAATTTCGGCTTTACAAACACAATATAGTATGATATTATTATTTTGATAAATCTTTAATTAGGCACAGAGATGCCGCAAGATTTCTCCATATACATATATATTCCCATTATATGCCTTTATATGTTATTTTTTGGAGGTCCTGCGGTATGGCAGGACCTTTTTATGCTACACATATAATATATATGGGGGGTTATCGCTTGAACAGACTAAAGGCTGAGATAATGGACAGCGCTGCTTCAGCCAGAGCACTTAAAAGGATCGCTCACGAAATACTTGAACGCAACGGCGGCAGTGAGGACATCTGCTTTGCGGGCATCAAGAGAGGAGGAGTTCCGATAGCAGAGCTGCTGGCTGAGAATATTTATCAGATAGAGGGCGTGAGAGTTCCCGTGGGTATAATCGATACCGTTTCTCACCGCGATGACCGAAGCGATATTCCGATACCTGAGATAAACACCTCCGACATACCGTTTGATGTCACAAATAAGCGGGTGATTATGGTGGACGACGTGCTTTATACGGGAAGAACTGCAAGGGCGGCTATGGAGGCACTTATATCCTTCGGCAGACCTGCGGAGATACAGCTTGCGGTTTTAGTAGACCGCGGACACAGAGAGCTTCCGATCCGAGGAGACTATGTCGGCAAGAATATTCCGACCGCGAGAAGTGAAAAAATAGTGGTAAAGGCATCGGCGAAGGATAATAATGTGACGGTAGAGCTTTACGAGATATAGGCTATATTATATATGTGTGAGAAAGCAGGTGATACGGTGGCAAAGGTAATGGTTGCAATGTCGGGCGGTGTAGACTCATCAGCGGCGGCGGTGATACTAAAAGCTCAGGGGTATGAGGTCGTCGGCGGAACACTGCGCCTTTATGAGAAGGACGATGCCGTATCCGGCGAGATAGACTCGGCGGCAGAGGTCTGCACAAAGCTCGGTATATCTCATTTTGTTTTTGATAAGCGCGAGCTTTTTAAAACCGAGGTCATAGACCGTTTCTCTGGGGAATACGCTCTCGGACTTACCCCAAACCCCTGTATCGAATGTAATAAATACATTAAATTCGGCGCTCTGCTCTGTGAAGCAAAGGCGCTTGGCTGTGAATATATCGCCACGGGGCATTATTCTAAAATTAAGGATGTAAACGGCAGAAGGCTTATCTGCCGTGCAGATGACACGAAAAAAGACCAGACCTATGTTTTGTGGCGTCTGTCGCAGGAGCAGCTTAAGTATATCCTGATGCCGCTCGGTGACTATAATAAGGATGACGCGCGCTCGATCGCCGAAAGGCTTGACTTTACCTGTAAGGCGGCAAAGGAAAGTCAGGATATATGCTTTGTGCCCGACGGTGACTATGCCGCATTTTTGCAGGAGTATGAGGGTAAGCCTTTTAAAAAGGGTGAGTATACAGACCTTGACGGTAATGTGCTAGGCAAACATATGGGGCATCAGTGCTATACCGTAGGTCAGCGAAAGGGGCTTGGAATAGCGCTCGGCAGACCGCAGTTTGTAATTTCTAAGGATGCTGTGACAAACCGCGTAGTGCTCGGAGATGAGGAGCACCTTTTTAAAAAGCGTATATATATAAATAATGTAAACCTGCAGGCTTTTGATTTTGAAAAGGATTTCACCTGTACCGCAAAGCTTCGCTATAGTGCCAAGGATATGTCCTGCAGGGTTTTCAAAACAGGTGAGAGCGAAGCGGTAATTGAATTTGAAACGGCACAGAGAGCGCCGTCGGCAGGACAGTCGGCTGTGTTCTATGACGGTGAATATCTGCTCGGCGGCGGAAAGATAGTAAAAGGGGAATGATTATGGACGCTGTTGTACAAAAAACAATTGAAAATCTTCAAAAGAATAACATCGCGGCATACTATGCCGAGACTAAGGACGAGGTGCCCAGAATCGTAAAAAGTCTGCTGAGAGCGGGCGAGACCGTTTCCTGCGGCGGCTCGGTGACTCTCGATGAGTGCAATGTGCTTGATATTTTAAGAAACGGCGATTATAATTTCCTTGACAGATACGAGGACGGACTTACTCGGGAGCAGATAGAAGAGATATTCAGAAAGACCTTTTTCTGCGACAGCTATCTGACCTCGGCAAATGCCGTTACCGAAGCGGGCGAGCTTATAAATGTTGACGGCAACAGCAACCGCATCGCCGCTATTTCCTACGGACCGAAAAGCGTTATCTGCGTTGTGGGCAAAAATAAGCTTGTCGCGGATGTGTCTGCAGGCTTTAAAAGAGTTAAGGAGGTTGCGGCTCCGCTCAATGCGAAAAGACTCGGCTGCAATACTCCCTGTGCAAAGAGCGGCGTATGTATAAAAGCCGACCAGCCGCCCTCTGCAGGCTGCAACAGTCCCGACAGAATCTGCGTGAATTATGTCATCAGCGGAAGACAGAGAAAAAAGGACAGAATAAAGGTAGTAATCTGCAACGAGAACTTGGGTTATTAAATTATGTCACCTCGCATATTTTTATATGCGAGGTGTTTTTATATGAGAAAGATCATAGCTGTTTTGCTTACGCTTGCGATAGCGTTAGTGCCGCTGACGGTCTCTGCAGAGCAGAGCGTTACCGTTTCTATGGAATATCCCACTCCTGATTACGACAAGCCCTTTACCGACATACTCGAGGTTGCCGCAATAGGCGAGGTAATGGAGATAAATGCAAGGTCGGCAATACTCATAGAGCCAAAATCAGGCGCAGTGCTCTACGAATCAAACGCCGACGAGAAGCTTGCGCCTGCCTCCATTACCAAGATAATGTCGCTCGTGCTCATAATGGAGGCGATAGCCGACGGCCGACTGAGTCTTGATACGGTCGTTACCGCGTCGGAGCATGCCTGCAGTATGGGTGGTTCACAGATATGGCTTGAGCCGAACGAGCAAATGACGGTCGACGAGCTTTTAAAGGCGGTGGTCATCGCATCTGCCAATGATGCCACGGTCGCGATCGGAGAGGCGATAGCAGGCAGCGAAGAGGGCTTTGTGGTTATGATGAACCAAAAGGCGGCAGAGCTTGGCATGAATGAGACCAATTTTGTCAACTGTACGGGACTTGACGCCGAAGGACATCTGACATCTGCCCACGATGTTGCGCTTATGTCGGCTGAGCTTGTAAAGCATGAGCTGATAAAGAATTATTCAACGGTTTGGATGGATACGCTGAGAAACGGTGCCAGTGAGCTTGTAAATACCAATCGCTTGGTCCGCTTTTACAGCGGAGCCTTCGGACTTAAAACAGGAACTACCTCTAAGGCGGGCTCCTGCCTCTCTGCCGCTGCCGAGCGCGACGGACTTACCCTTATAGCCGTTGTGATGGGCGCACCGTCAAGCAACGACCGCTTTAACGGCGCGAGAAAGCTGCTTGATTACGGCTTTGCAAACTTTTCATTCGAGAATATTACCGCCGATATTTCGTCACTCGCACCCGTGCCTGTAAAAAAAGGAACGGTAAGGCAGATGCGCCCCGAAGCCTCAGGCTCGCTTCCCGTGCTTCTCAAAAAAGGGGGTATAGCCAACGTGACGCAGGAGATCGAAATATCCGATACGCTTACAGCCCCGATATCAAAGGGTGACATTATAGGCTATGTACATATAAAATATGAAGACGAGGAGATCGGAACGATACCCATTACAGCCGGAGAAACGAGCGAAAAGCTGACTGTTTGGTATTGGCTTTGGGCACTTTACAGAAAATTGTTTTCTTTGTAATAATTAAGTGTTGAAAAAATCTGCAGTATAGTGTAAAATAATTACAATAATAGTAAGGAGATATATAAATGGCATTGGAATTTAGTTACAAATACGCTGCCGAATTCCTTCGTGAGAATGACCTTAAAGGTCTTGATGCACAGGTTAAAGCGGCACACGATATGCTTCACAGTAAGACAGGACTTGGAAATGACTTTACAGGTTGGGTAGAGCTTCCGTTTGATTATGACAAGGAAGAATTCGCAAGAATTAAAAAGGCTGCCGAAAAGATAAAGGCAGATACCGACGTTTTCATCGTTATCGGCATCGGCGGCTCCTACCTCGGAGCAAGAGCGGCTATAGAGTTTTTAAAGAGTGATAACTATAACGCTCTTCCTAAGGATACTCCCGACATCTATTTTGCAGGAAACAGCATAAGCGGTTCGGCTCTTTCGGACCTTTTAAAGATCTGTGAGGGCAAGCGCGTATCTGTTAATATAATTTCAAAGTCGGGCACCACTACCGAGCCTGCAGTTGCTTTCAGAGTTTTCAGAAAGCTGCTCGTTGAGCGCTACGGTGAAGAAGAGGCGGCTAAGAGGATCTATTGCACCACCGATAAGGCAAGAGGAACCTTAAAGCAGCTTGCGGACCAGAAGGGCTATGAGTGTTTTGTAATTCCCGATGACGTAGGCGGACGCTATTCAGTACTTACCGCTGTGGGACTGCTTCCGATCGCTGTGTGCGGAGCTGATATCGACGCTTTGATGGCAGGCGCCGCGGCAGCAGCTAAGGAATATGCCGAGCCCGATATGTATAAAAATGACTGCTACACCTATGCCGCTATCAGAAACGCTTTCTACCGCAAGGGTAAATCGGTTGAAATGCTTGTTTCTTACGAGCCCCGCTTTACAATGATGGCAGAGTGGTTCAAGCAGCTTTACGGAGAGAGTGAAGGCAAGGATAACAAGGGTATCTTCCCTGCATCTGCCGTATTCTCTACCGACCTTCATTCTCTTGGTCAGTTCATTCAGGACGGAACGAGAATTATGTTTGAAACGGTCGTAAATATCGGCGATTGCGGCTCAGACATAATTATCGAGCGCGAGGATGATGACGGCGACGGACTGAACTTCCTTGCAGGAAAGCCGATGTCATATGTAAACCATAAGGCATTTGAGGGAACAGTACTCGCTCATACCGACGGCGCAGTTCCGAACCTTGTTATCTCTCTTGACAAGGCAAATGAGGAAAACCTCGGCAGACTTATTTACTTCTTCGAAAAGGCTTGTGGAATTTCGGGCTATATGCTCGGTGTAAACCCCTTCGATCAACCCGGCGTTGAAAGCTATAAGAAGAATATGTTCGCACTGCTCGGCAAACCGGGCTATGAGGATGCAAAGGCGGCATTAGAAGCAAGACTTGCAAAATAAAAACATTATAAAATAACCGCCCCGGCGGTTTTATATAGAAAAGGAGCGTATAATATGATTAAACTTATTATCGGAAAAAAAGGTTCAGGCAAAACCAAGAAGCTCATTGATGTAGTTAATGAAGCTGCAAAGACCAGCAAGGGCAACGTTGTTTGTGTAGAGCAGGGAGACTCACTCCGCTACAGCATTTCGACTCAGGTCCGTTTGGTCGACACAGAAAATTACGGAATTTCCGGTTACGGTGAGTATTATGCAATGCTCTGCGGAATGGCCGCCAGCAACCACGACGTAACTCACATCTTTGGCGACGCAACTAAGCGTATCGGCGGAGGACTTGACGGAATAGATGCTTTCTTTGACAGAGTATCTGCTCTCGCAGAAGACAGTAATATCCAGTTCATCTTCACAGTATCCTGCGACAAAGAGGAGCTTCCCGAAAAGATCTTCGAGGTTGCCGAGGAAATTTAATCTTTGCGGAGTGCCAAAAACGGCACTCCGCTTTTTATTTTATTCTGCTCAGTCCTGTAAAAAAACACTTGACAAAGGCAAAAGCATTATATATAATTGACTTTGTGACAAATGAGGTGAGATTATGCTTCTTGATCTGAAGCCGCTTTTTGCAGGCAGCAAGGATCACATCCCTGTGGACTTTTCTATGGATCTTAGTTCGATAGATTTTTACGGACATAAACCGCTTAAAAATCCTATTGCGATCTCGGGAAAGATCATCAGCAGAGCGGGAATCGTTGAGGCACAGCTTACCTGCAGAGTCGAGTATACGGCTCCTTGCGACCGTTGCGGAGAAGAAGTAGCTGAAACTTACAACTTCGATATTATCCGTACCATCGTGACCGAGCTCGAGAACGACGACACCGATGAGATGACCGTGGTTCCCGATATGAAGCTCGACTTAGAAGAATTTTGCTATGCCGACATAATTATGTCGCTTCCCACAAAGCACCTCTGCAAAGAGGATTGTAAGGGACTTTGTCCCGTGTGCGGAACAAACTTAAACCTTGGCAGGTGCGACTGCACGACAGATGAGGAAACTGTCGGCGGATTAGCGGCTCTGGCAGAACTCTTAAAAGACTAAAAATACTAAAGATTTCAAGGAGGTGCCGAGAATGGCAGTACCGAAGAGAAAAACCTCGAAAGCAAGACGTGATAAGAGACGTAACAACCTTTGGAAGCTTACAGCTCCCTCTCTTGTAAAGTGCGACCGTTGCGGCGAGTACAAGAGACCTCACAGACTTTGTCCCGCTTGCGGATACTACAACGGCCGTGAGGTTGTAAAGGTCGGCGAATAATTGTCGAACTGAATCAAACAAGACAGAGGGGGAGGAAACTCCTCCTCTATTTTTTTAAAAAGGCGGTGATATTGTGTCGGTTATAATAAACGGAGTTGAAAAGGGCTCGCCTGCATATAAGGCAGGCATCAGAGAAAACGATATTCTTATATCCATAAACCAAAACGAGATAGTAGATGTGCTGGATTACCGTTTTTATCAGAATGAGTCTAAGCTTACCGTGACCTTTAAAAATAAAAAAGGCAAGGAAAAGACCGTAAAGATAAAAAAGGATGAGTACAGTGAGCTCGGCATGAATTTTGACAGCTATCTTATGGATTGTCAACATTCCTGCAGGAATAAGTGCATATTCTGCTTTATCGACCAGCTACCGAGCGGTATGCGCGATACCCTTTATTTTAAGGATGACGACTCGCGCCTGTCCTTTTTATTCGGTAACTACATAACCCTTACAAATCTCACCGAGCACGAAATTTCCCGAATTATAAAGATGCATATAAGCCCCGTTAATATCTCGGTGCATACCACAAACCCTGAGCTTCGATGCAAAATGATGAACAATCGTTTTGCAGGAGAAGCGCTTTCAATAATAAAGCGCTTTGACGACGCAGGCATAAAAATGAATTTTCAGCTTGTGCTGGTACCGGGCTATAACGACGGCGAGGAGCTAAAAAGATCGCTTTACGACCTTGCGGAGTATAAAAATGTTCTGTGTATAGCCTCTGTCCCTGTAGGACTTACAAAATTCCGCGAGGGACTGTGCGAAATAGAACCCTTTAATAAACAAACCGCCGCCGAGGTCATCGATATAACCGAAGCTATCGCCGAAGAGGTGAAAGAGAAGTTCGGCGAAGCAATAATGTTTGCCGCGGATGAGTTTTACTTAAAGGCAGAAAGACCACGGCCTTCTGCCGATTACTACGGCGATTTTCATCAGCTTGATAACGGTGTCGGAATGTGGTCGCTGTTTGAAAAGGATGCAAAGGATGCTCTTCAAAATGTAGAGGGACCGAGCGAAAAACGCAGTGTTACCTGCGTTACGGGCGTTGCCGCATATCCGCTTATAAAATGGGCGGTTGACAGCGCAAATAAAAAGTGGCATAATTTGGATGGGAGAGTGTACGCCATAGAAAATAATTTCTTTGGCGAGAAGATAACCGTCGCAGGACTTGTGACTGGCAGGGATATTATAGAACAATTAAAGGGCAAGGAGCTCGGGAGTGAGCTTATTATCCCTTCAAATATGCTGAGATTCGAGCGCGACCTTTTCCTTGACGATACCTCGGTCGAGGATTTGGAAAAGGCACTTAATATTAAAGTGAGAATAACCGAGACGGGCGGCTACGACCTTATAGAGTCGCTTGCGGGAGATAAGGAGTATTAATATGGCAAAACCTGTAGTGGCTGTGGTAGGCAGACCCAATGTAGGAAAATCTACCCTTTTCAACAAGTTAATAGGAAAAAGAATGTCCATAGTCGATGATACTCCGGGCGTGACGAGAGACAGAATATACGGCGACGCCGAGTGGTGCGGTCATCAGATGATGCTGATCGACACAGGCGGTATTGAGCACGGCACTGATGACGTCATTTTAGCCGGTATGAGAAGTCAGGCAGAGCTTGCTATCGATATGGCAAACTGCATTATTTTTGTAGTCGATGTCAAAAGCGGAGTTACCGCGTCAGATACGGAAGTTGCCGCAATGCTCCAAAAAAGCGGAAAGCCTGTGGTGCTCTGTGTAAACAAGTGCGACGGCATTGGCGATATTCCGCTTGAGTTCTATGAGTTTTATAACCTGGGTCTCGGCGACCCTATAGCCGTGTCCTCAGTACACGGCCACGGCACAGGCGACCTTCTTGATGAGGTAGTAAAATATCTCCCCGAAAACGAGGGCCAAGAAGAGGAAAGCGAAGTTATCAATGTAGCCGTTATCGGAAAACCGAATGCAGGCAAATCTTCGCTTATAAACGCCATTTCGGGCGAGGAGAGAGCCATTGTTTCGGATATTGCGGGCACCACCCGTGATGCAATTGACACTCTTGTAGAAAACGAGCACGGAATCTTCAACTTTACCGATACGGCGGGACTCAGACGAAAGAGCAAGGTCGACGATAAGCTTGAAAAATATTCGGTCCTTCGTGCACAGATGGCAATAGAGCGAAGCGACGTCTGCGTAATAATGCTTGACGGCAAGGACGGCTTTACCGAGCAGGATTCCAAGGTTGCGGGACTCGCGCTCGAGCAGGGCAAGGCTTGTATAATCGCTGTTAACAAATGGGATATAGTCGATAAAGACGGAAAAACGATGGACTCCTACAGAAAGAGCCTTATGAAGGACTTTTCCTTTATGCCCTTTGCCCCGATAATCTTTATCTCGGCAAAAACGGGTCAGCGTCTTGACCGCCTTTTCGAGCTTATAAAGTTTGTCCATTCACAGAACACTATGCGCATATCTACAGGCAAGCTGAATGATATTCTTGCCGAGGCGACCGCGCGTGTTCAGCCTCCTACCGATAAGGGTAAGAGACTTAAGATCTACTATATGACTCAGGCATCGACAAAACCGCCGACCTTTGTCTGCTTTTGTAACAATGCCGAGCTGTTCCATTTTTCATATCAGAGATATTTAGAAAACCAGATAAGAGCCACCTTCGGACTTGAAGGCACTCCTGTCAGGTTCGTCATCAGGGAGAGAGGAGATAAATGATGACCTTTGCAAATGTTCTAGTCGCATTAGGGGCAATTCTTGCCGCCTATCTTATCGGATCAATAAACTTCGCGGTAATATTTTCGAATATTTTTACAGGACGCGATGTAAGAAAATCAGGCAGCGGAAACGCGGGCGCTACCAATGTTATGCGTACGGCGGGTATTTTACCCGGTATTCTTACCTTTGTTTTCGATGCGGCTAAGGGATTTGCAGGAGCATTTTTAGGACTTCAGGTCTTTGATAAATTTTTGCCCGACCTTCTAATATTCACCCCGATTTACGGAGCGTATATCTGCTACATTTTTGTTATGATAGGTCATATTTTCCCCGTGTTCTTCGGATTTAGGGGCGGAAAGGGCATCGCTACCAGCGTCGGCGGTTTTGCCGTATGCTGCTGGCCCGCTATTGTTATCGGGCTTTCGGCGTTTGCCGTATCGACCCTTATTTCGAAGATCGTATCGCTCAGTTCTCTAATCGCAACTGTATTTGTAGTTACGTTTGCGATAGTATTCGTTGATACATCGGTAGCCATATTACCGCAGATAATTATGGCTGTGGTTGCAGGCGCGATAGTTTTCTACACCCACAGAGCTAATATCGTAAGGCTGGCGCGGGGCGAGGAAAAGAAGCTGACTATCGGTAAGGTGAAGAAAAATGGCTAAAATAACTGTACTCGGCTCAGGCGGATGGGGAATGGCGCTTGCAATGGTGGCAGAGGCTAACGGCCACAAGGTCGTTTTGTGGACTCCGTTTACCGAAGAACGCGACAGCCTTGTAAAAAACCGCGGTAACGAAAAGCTTCTTGCAGGGATAAGGCTTCCCGAAAATATAGGGATAACCTCGGATATAAGCGAGGCTGAGGATAGCCTTATTACCGTAATAGCAACACCTTCCTTTGCAGTTCGCGAGACTGCTAAAAGGCTTAAAACTGTAAAAAATCACGGCATCGTCACATGCGTTGCAAAGGGGTTTGAGCAGGGAACTCTGCTTCGTCTTTCTGAAGTAATACGCGAGGAAATAGAAGAGGGACCGATAGTCTCCCTTTCGGGTCCGTCCCACGCTGAAGAGGTAGCGCGCGGTATACCTACTATGCTTGCCGCCGCAAGTGAGGATAAAGAGGCATCAGAAACGGTGCAAAAAGCCTTTTCAAACGGCTTTATGCGAGTTTATACTAACGATGATATAATCGGAGTAGAGCTTGGCGGAGCAATAAAGAATGTCCTTGCAGTCGCCGCAGGTGTTTGTGACGGAATGGGACTTGGCGATAACTCTAAAGCCGCCCTCATCACCCGTGGACTTGTTGAAATGTCAAGGCTCGGAGCCGCGATGGGAGCAAAAGAAGCGACCTTTTCGGGACTTGCGGGGCTTGGTGACCTTATCGTTACCTGTACCTCAAAGCACTCTAGAAATAACCGCTTTGGAAATCTAATAGGCAGCGGAGTCTCGGTAAGCCAAGCTCTCGAAACCGTTGGTACGGTCGAGGGCTACTATGCCGCTAAAATGACTATGGAGTTGGCTCAAAAATTTAATGTAAAAATGCCGATAGCCGAAGTTTGCTACGGTGTCCTTTATGAAGAACTACCCCTTATGCGCACGGTCGAGTATCTGATGACGAGGCCTTTTGGAGCAGAGTAATAACAGTGAACAGTAACCCTCTACCCATTCGGGTAGAGGGCTTTATATTCTTACAAAACTGTAAATTGACAAAATTCTGTTGCTTCGTTATATTGAAAGTAGGAGGCGTTAATATGAAAAAACTGATCGGCATAGTATTTGTTTTGGTAATTATGTTTGCATTGTCCATAAATGTCTTTGCTGGCGATACGCCCGAAGTGATCTTAACAGAAGACGATGAAATACTTTTTATAGGGATTGTAGAGGATTATAAGAAAAATTTCAATAATGAGCCGCTTTATGCCGAATATGACTCAATAAAGGTAAAAGTTGCAGAGAGAATTAAAGGCAATGCAGTAGTCGGAGAGAGTATTGAATGTCAGGGAACTTTGGCGTTCGATCAAAAACTAAAAAAGGGCGACTATTATCTTTGTACTTGTAATAATAAAAGAAATTCTCTTTTTTTATGGGTTATAGAGGAAAAGACGGATAATCAAATAAAAGTTTTCAATTCCGAGGCATCCGGCATTCCGGAACGAATAGAAAAATATATAAACGACGGCTCTTATGCCAAAGCAGAGGCTGAAAGGGTAAGTAAACTTACCGAAGAAGAGAAAGCCGCTCTCGGCGAAAACAGTATAGTAAAAATAGAGAAGAAGCCCGATGTAAATTACAGTTATCTCATTCCTATTGCGGCAGTCGTTATATCGGTCGTGGCAGTTATTATTGCATTAAAAAAGAAAAATCTAAAATAAAAAGCAAAAACCGCAGGCCGATTGGCTTGCGGTTTTAAGTTATTGCTTTGTTGTCGAGTTGAATTAGATAGCTCTTACAACCTTGCCTGAACGAAGGCAACGGGTGCAGACATTGATTCGACGGGGTGAGCCGTTAACGATGGCTTTAACCTTTACAACATTGGGCTTCCAAGTTCTGTTTGTTCTTCTGTGAGAATGGGAAACCTTAATGCCGAAAGCAATTTCCTTGCTGCAGATATCACACTTTGCCATGGACACTGCACCTCCTCTATAGATTTCAATAGCAAATGATATAATAACAGAAAATCGGTGAATTTGCAAGCATTTTTTTAATTTTTTATATATTTGTTGTAAATAGGGACTTTATTTGATATAATGAGCGTGTTAGTCGAAGCGCTTTTAGCGTTTCGACCGGCCACTTTCTAAGTGGCTTTAGCTAAATCAAATTATACAATTTGATTTAGCACGACGCTCATCGTAATGGATATGGACAAATTCTCAAGAAGAATTTGTCGCAAAATCGAAGATTTTATGTCGAAACATATATGTTTCGAATAACCACATCCATTATAATGAGAGGAGAAAAGGGGCTCCAAATATGATAAAAGCAATTATTTTTGACCTTGACGGCACTTTGACCGACACACTTTGTGATCTTGCCGATGCCGTAAATTATGTTCTTGCCTCCTACGGTTATCCGACTCATAAGACCGAAAGCTATAAATACTTTGTAGGCAACGGTATCTACAATCTTAATAAAAATGCTTTTCCAAAAGGAACAGAGGAAAAAATAATATCCGATGCAGTAGAAAGCTTTATAGCTTACTACCGTGTTCATTATCTTGATAAAACAAAGCCGTATGACGGCATTATACAGCTGGTGCAGGATCTGAAGAAAAAAGGCATAAAGCTTGCCGTTTGCTCGAATAAGGTGCAGGAGATGACCGAAAGAGTTGTAGAAAAGTTTTTCGGCGGCATATTCAGCGAGGTCGTCGGACAGAGTGACCGCTTTCCAATTAAGCCCCATCCCGCCGCACCAAAACACATAATGGAAAAGCTAGGTGTAACACCCTCGCAGACTGTGTTTATCGGCGACTCGGGTGTTGATATGAAAACAGGTAAAAATGCGGGCTGTGTCAGTCTCGGTGTGCTGTGGGGCTTTCGCACCGAAGAGGAGCTTCGTGAGAACGGCGCGGACTTTATTGCCCAAAGTCCGTGTGACATATTAAATCTGATCGAGAAGGTGTAAAAATGAAAAGAACAGACTATCTTTCGTGGGATGAATATTTTATGGGAATTGCAGAGCTTTCTGCCCAGCGCAGTAAAGACCCGTCCACACAGGTCGGCGCTTGTATAGTAAGCCGCGATAACAAGATACTCTCAGTCGGCTATAACGGAATGCCCCGATGCTGTGATGACGACCTGTTCCCTTGGGACAGAGAGGGCGGAAATCTTGAAACAAAGTATTTTTATGTCTGCCACGCCGAGCTTAACGCCATTCTAAATTTCAGAGGCGGAAGCTTAGAGGGAAGCCGTGTTTATGTAACCCTCTTTCCCTGTAATGAGTGTGCTAAGGCTATAATCCAATCGGGAATTTCTGAGATAATCTATAAGAGCAATAAATATGAGGGAACAGACTCTGTGACTGCATCTACCAGAATGTTCGAAGCGGCAGGCGTAAAGCTCACCCCCTACACCGCCGGCGGCAAAAAAATTGAGTTTGAATTGTAATGCAACTGCCGCAAAGAAAATCCAACAGGCTTACGAATTACGATTATAGCACTAACGGATATTATTTTATTACGATATGTATTCGTAACCGAGAAAATTTATTGTGTGATATTGTAGGGGACGGCGCCTTCGACGTCCCGAAAACGGTTTTAACAAAAATAGGGCGAGTAGTAGAAAAATATATTTTATCAAGCAATAATATTGAGGACGTTACGGTTGAAAATTTCGTAATAATGCCGAATCATATACATATACTTCTTTTTGTTGACAATCCCGACGGGACGTCGAAGGCGCCGTCCCCTACAAATGGGAAGATTCCGCATTATGTCGGAACGTTAAAAAGATTTTGCAATAAAGAAATAGGAGAAAATGTGTTTCAGCGTTCATACCACGATCATATAATTCGCAATGAAACTGATTATAGAAAAATATATGAATATATAGAATCAAATCCGTCAAAATGGCAGGAAGATTCTTATTACGGATAAAAGATCGTGGTTTCATGGTCTTTTTTGCATATTATAAGGAATTTACACGCTCTCATTCGTATAATAATTGAAAGGGTCAGACGTGACCTTGGAATTTGGAGGAAAGCCTATGGATAACGGTGCCTGTAGCTACCGCCGTTTCCTCGAAGGAGATGAAAGTGCCTTTGACGAGATAATGAAGGAGCTGTTTTACAGCCTTGTTTTTTTCGTAAACCGCTATGTGAAGAACGTTCACGCGGCAGAGGACATTGCTATGGATGTTTTCTCAGAGCTTATTGTTCATCCCCGCCGCTACAACTTTAAGGTAACTCTTAAAACCTATCTTTTTATGCTTGGTAAAAGCCGTGCGCTTGATTAGATAAAGCATCGCAGGATTATTGGCTTTGTAGAGCTTTCTGAGGCAGACGAGCTTTCTGCCGATGAAAAGAGCCTTGAAGACGCGGTTATTCAAAATGAGCGAAAGCGAAAAATAAACAAGGCTATTGAGAAACTGCCGCAGGATATGCGTGCGGTCATTCATCTTTTCTATTTTGAAGATATGACTTATCGTGATGCCGCAAAGATTTTAGGCAAGAATGCAAAACAGATAGATAATCTTTTATATCGCGCAAAAGAGCAGCTTCGCATCATACTCTCGGAGGATAGTGAGCAGTTATTATGAAAAATTTAAATGAATATAAGGCGGAAATTTTTGCCCGCAGTGAAAAAAGAATAAAAGAGCGAAGAGAAAGACGTGTGCGCGCCTTTGCTGTGGCATTGCCCCTTTGCCTGATTTTAGTATTTGGAGGAATTATATTTGTTCTCGAATTGAATATAGCAGGTTTTAACAGCGTACTCGATGAAAACGCGGAAGCGGGAACAACCGAAAACGCAGACGGTATAGGCGATATACAGAGTCTCGGATTTGCTTCATTCACGGTAACTTACGGCGATAAAGAGATTATTGTTGATAATCCCGAAAAGACCGCAGATGTGTATTATGCTTTCCGTGATGCATTTGCCAATACTGACGGTGGGGACTTTAAAATCGAATATAATGACAATGCAGCCAACGGCAACTTGGAGGAGGAAAGTATAAACCGCTATACCGTCTGCTTTGAAACAGCAGATGGCATCAAAGAAAAATATCAGCTCTCAGGAAATGTACTTTATAATCTTCAAAGCCGCGCTGAGACGGTGCTGACAGAAATTCAGTTAAATGAGTTAAAAGAACTTTTGCATATTGCAGAATAAGAAAGGAGTGTCGGTGTATGAAAAAGAAAAGGTGGATTTTGCCGCTTGTAATTGTCAGCGTGGTGCTTGTCGCGGCAGTGTTTGTTTTCGGTGGACTGTCAAGTAACAAAGGCTACGGAATTTCAACAGGTAGACTTTATTTTGCAGACATCGGCACCTATCTTATAGACGATAATGACAACGCAATGTATGTGGCTGATCACACCAAAAAACAGGACCTTTTTGAAGGGTATGAAAGCGGCGACAGGGTAATTATTTTACACGGACCCGTTGCCGAAAGCTATCCTGCACAGACTGAGGGCTATGCCGTTTTACGTATTGGTAAAAGTGACGGCAATTTTAAGCCGTCGGATGAAATACTTGGTAGACAGGTGCTAGGAATCGACGGAGCAATACTTACGGGTAAAAAAGTAGACTTCGAGGCGCAGTATATCCGTACGGGCTGGAATGATGAGGACAATTATCCTATTACGAGGGTTATACGCTCGGTAGCCGAACTGAACGATTATATTAACCAAAATAATGATAAGTATTATCTTGGTCGCAGAGAAAATCCTGCAACGGATTCTACTATCGGTTTTTTAGATGCAGTAGATAAGTATGATGAGGATTATTTCAAAGAGCAGATACTTATAATGGTGTTAGTGGGAGAAGGTAGCGGCTCTATAAGACATAAGGTAAACTACGTTAAAGACGGCTCGGACGGCAGGATTTATATTGACGTTCACAGAATAGTACCTGAAGTCGGCACTGACGATATGGCGGGCTGGCATATCCTGATAGAACCCGAAAAGGGCGTAACGGTGGATAGCGAAGCCAACGTTACCGTGCTGATTGACGGTATTGACCCGAAACGCAACCCTAAGCCCGTGACGGCTAGTAAATATTTTGCAAATTTCTCCATACATGTTATTGACGGCTTTGAGTATGCCATATACGATATAAGCGAAGGCTCATCGTTCGGGGTGGATATCTGGCCATCTGGAAGAAATGAAGAAAAGCTGACGGTAGGCTTTGACGAGAAGTTTGCCGTTTGCGGAACCTTGCTCGAAACTGAAAAAATAAGGCTTGCGGGTTATGATGCCGTTAAAGGTACCTACAGCGGCGATAAAATGTGGTATTATATGATTATTGAAGGTGTCGCCGGTACCTATTATATACAAAGTAACGGTGCTGAAAATTGGTGGGACCTTTACGGAGCGGAGGCTATGCGGATGCTTGATTCCTTAAAAGTTGCCGAGGGTATAATACGTGAGGATGATGCCATTGCAATTGCAAAGGGCGTTGCAACCGTGGAATATGATACGATTGAAGCCGAATATGATGCGTTGAGCGGAATATGGACGGTAGTGCTTTTCAAAGAAAACACAGCAGGTGGCGACCAAACGGTCAGAATCACCCACGAAGGTAAGGTTATAAACTTCAAATACGGAGAGTAGGGGGAGTAGTAATGAAAAAATCGAGAATAGTTTTAAGCTTCGTCAGTACGCTTTTGGTTTTGGTGCTCTGCTTTAGCCTTTGCGGATGTAGCACCGATGTCAAAGCGCGCGACATTATGCAGGGTATTAAAGCAAATGAGGTTGTGAGCGTAGATGATATTAAGCCGCAAAACGTCCGTATGACCGATTTTGCGCTACGGCTTATGAGCGCATCTGAAAAGAAAAACGAAAACACCCTTATTTCGCCACTTTCGGTAATATCCGCCCTTGCAATGACGGCAAACGGAGCCGATAAGGAGACCCTCGCAGAGATGGAAGCGGTTTTCGGTATGAAGCGCGACGAGGTGAATTCCTACCTTCACGAATATATGAAGAGCCTTAAAAACGATGAAAAATATAAGCTTTGCCTTGCAAATTCAATATGGTTTAACGAGGCTGCGCGTTTTTCCGTAAATAACGATTTTTTACAGAAAAATGCCGACTATTACAAAGCCGATATTTTCGAGGCGGCATTCGACCGACAGACTTTGCGTGACATAAATAATTGGGTAGACAATAAAACCGACGGTATGATACCGAAGGTGCTTGATGAAATTCCACAATCTGCCGTTATGTATCTTGTAAACGCACTTGCCTTTGAGGCGGAGTGGCACAAGATTTATGAAAAGTATCAGGTAAGAAGCGGTGAGTTTACAAACGCCGAGGGCAAAAAGCAAAAGGCAGATTTTATGTACAGCACTGAGGGACACTACCTTGAGGACGAGAAAGCGACAGGCTTTTTAAAAAGCTACAAGGGCAATTATGCTTTTGTTGCCATGCTGCCAAAAAAAGGAGTGAGCGTGACCGATTATTTAACCTACCTTGACGGTGAAAAACTGAGTGCTTTGCTTCAAAATCCTGAATATGCAAGTGTTTATGCGGCAATTCCAAAGTTCGAAACCGAGTTTGAATGCGAAATGTCCGCGGCTCTTAAAAATATGGGCATGACCGAGGCTTTTGATGTTAACAATGCAGATTTTGAAGGGCTTGGCAAATCAACCAACGGTAATATCTGCATCAGTCGTGTGATTCATAAAACCTATATCTCGGTTGCCGAAAAGGGTACGAGGGCAGGCGCAGTAACGGTTGTTGAAATGAATGACGGCGCTATGGCACCAATAGAGCCCAAAGAGGTATACCTTACAAGACCCTTTGTATATATGCTTATTGATACCGAAAACAATATTCCATTCTTTATCGGAACAATGAACGATATAGAGAAATAAGAAAGAAGGCTGTGAAAATTTTCACAGCCGTCTTTCTATACGTAATAACCAAAAAGCTCTCTCGCAAACCAGACGTCAGCTACCTTGAATTCTTTTCCGTTTAAGTACTGGAGAATACCGCCGTCGGTTTTGAAATTAAAGGTCAGCTTATAGGAATAAAGCGCCTGACGTGTAAAGCCTTTTTTCT
>JAZNTG010000028.1:0-21621 GCA_045591645.1 Acutalibacteraceae bacterium
CCGTACAACTTATGCGCTTAAATATTCTTATTTCAATGCCGTAATCTATAGGAAGATGCCATACAGATAACTCGGCAACGATTAAAATACAGTCTGCCCTCGTTGTCGGGTTTTGCCGCTATTTTGTGGCTTTTTACTGTATTTTTATTTTACCACAAAGACTTTATATATTCAAGGGCTTTTTAATACTTAATACATTCCGCCGCCTGCTGCAGCTGCCTGAGCAGCAGCCTTCGCCTTTGCATCGTCACGGTTTTCCGCAACCAAGGTCTCGGTAGTGAGCACCATAGAAGCAACCGATGCGGCATTCTGAAGAGCCGAACGGGTAACCTTAGTAGGATCTACGATGCCAGCCTCTATCATATCAACATAGGTTTCGTTGTAGGCGTCAAAGCCAAAGTTCGGCTTGCCCTCAGCAAGGATCCTGTCGATAATAACAGAGCCTTCAAGACCCGCGTTATATGCGATCTGACGGATAGGAGCCTCAAGAGCCTTAAGAACTATTCTGACACCTGTCTTTTCATCGCCGTCGGTCTCATCAAGCAGAGCCTTTACAGCGCCTATAGCATTGATAAGAGCGGTACCGCCGCCTGCAACGATTCCTTCTTCAACAGCAGCCTTGGTAGCCGAAAGAGCATCCTCGATACGAAGCTTCTGCTCTTTCATCTCGACCTCGGTAGCGGCACCAACCTTGATTACTGCAACACCGCCTGCAAGCTTTGCGAGACGCTCATTCAGCTTCTCGCGGTCGAACTCAGAAGTAGTAACAGCGATCTGACTCTTTATCTGTGAGGTTCTGTCCTTGATAGCCTCGGGATTGCCTGCGCCGTCTACGATAACGGTATATTCCTTGCCGATCTTTACCTGACGGGCACGACCAAGCTGATGGATACCTGTTTCCTTAAGGTCAAGTCCGAGTTCTTCGGAAATTACCTCTCCGCCTGTAAGGATAGCGATATCCTGAAGCATTTCCTTTCTTCTGTCACCGAATCCTGGTGCCTTTACACCAACGCACACAAAGGTACCGCGAAGCTTGTTGACAATAATGGTGGAGAGAGCCTCGCCCTCGATATCCTCTGCGACGATAACAAGCTTCTTACCTGCCTGAACAAGCTGCTCAAGCAAAGGCAGAACGTCCTGAATAACAGATATCTTCTTATCGGTAATAAGGATGTAAGCGTCATCGATAACAGCTTCCATCTTGTCGGTATCGGTAACCATATAAGGAGTAATATAACCGCGGTCAAACTGCATACCCTCAACTACCTCACTGTAGGTCTCTGCAGTTTTAGACTCCTCAACGGTGATAACACCGTCGGCTGTAACCTTATCCATAGCCTCTGCAATAAGCTTTCCAATAAAGTTATCGCCTGCAGAAACGGTAGCAACACGTTCGATATCCTCAGTACAGGTAACCTTCTTCGAATTTGCAACAACGGTATCTACAGCGGCATCTACAGCCTTCTTGATACCCTTCTTGACGACCATCGGGTTAGCACCTGCGGCTACGTTCTTCATACCCTCTAAGATAAGAGCCTGAGCGAGTACAGTAGCGGTGGTGGTACCGTCTCCTGCGCAGTCGTTGGTCTTTGTAGCGACCTCCTTTACAAGCTGTGCGCCTGTGTTTTCATAAGGATCGCTAAGCTCGATCTCCTTTGCGATAGTAACACCGTCATTAGTGATAAGGGGTGCACCAAAGCTGCGCTCAAGCACTGCATTTCTTCCCTTCGGACCCAGAGTGACCTTTACAGCGTCCGCAACCTTGTCAACACCTGCCTGTAAAGCCTTGCGAGCGTCTGCACCGAAAATAATATCTTTTGCCATTGTTATTTACCTCCGATTAATCTACTATAGCGAGAATGTCAGACTGACGGACGATAGAATACTCCTCTCCATCCACCTTGACCTCAGTACCTGAATATTTTGCGGTGATGACCTTATCACCAACCTTTACCATCATATCGACCTGATTTCCGTCGACCATTCCGCCGGGACCTACCGCTACGACCTCGGCAACCTCGGGCTTTTCCTTTGCAGAAGCGGTAAGAATTATTCCGCTTTTTGTGGTCTCCTCGGCTTCAACAGCCTTTAACACCACTCTGTCAAGTAAGGGTTTGATATTCATTATAAATTGCCTCCATACAATAATATAATTATAGATTAGCACTCGAAAGTTCGGAGTGCTAATCTATATTGTATCCAAATTTTAGTAAAAATCAAGTAGCATTTGTTAAAGTTTTAAAAATATTAATAAATTCCTTCGGGGACTATGAGATTTATCTTTTTAGGCACGATCTCACACTTTAAATGATCAGCATAGATTATCTCTCCGTCAAGGCTTATCGGAACGGTGCTATCGGCAAATAATTCAAACTCTTTACACCTGTTCATCGAGCAGACGTCGATGCCCTCGTGCTCGCCTCTTTTATAAATACCGACAAGTTTTAGAAAGCGGAATCTTGAAATAGTCTTTATAGCAACACAGTCAAGCTCTCCGTCATCAGGTCTCGCTTTGGGTGCGCTTTTATAGCCTCCGCCGTAAACGGGGGCATTTGCGCATATTGCAAAAAGGGCGTTTCCGCTGTAGAACTCCTTACCGTCGGTCACTACTCTAATATTTATGCCGAGACGGCCCAGTACATTCTTGATAAGAGAGAGATTGTATGCCATACTGCCCGAAACTAACGGCAGTCTTTTAAACTTTGTCATTTGGTCGGCAACTCGCGCGTCAAACCCCGCACAGCACTGATTCATACAGTACTTGTCCCCTGCTTTAATCAGGTCGATAGGCATATATGTACCGTTCTTCTGTTTAGAAATATCAAGAAACGTTGGCTTAGAATCATATCCGAAATACTTTATAAAGTCATTGGCAGAGCCTATAGGTACAACTCCGATAGAAGCATTTTCATATCCGACAATGCCGTTCAGCACTTCAAAACAGGTACCGTCTCCACCGCAGGCAAATATTCTGACCTCGTCGCCTGTCTCTGCTTCGGCTCTCGCCTTCAAAAGAGCATCTCCGTTACCTTCTGTTACGATTATTTTAGCCTCGTTGCCGTAATGCTTTTTAATTTCCTCTGTCAAAACTTCCGTGCTGTCGAGTTTTCCTGCCGCAGGATTGATGATGTAAACATCTCTCATTTTTAGTATTCTCCTATTTAAAATACATATAAAGCTGGCATTTTATCATTCCGTTATAGAGCTTTCTGCGCTTATCGGCGGTCTTTCCGAATATCTTTTCAAAATCATCGTGCGGACTGATCACAAAGTACTTTCTGCCGCCGCCAAGCTCGAAATTCTTGCCCATTACACCGTAAAGCTCCTCGGCTTCTTTAATATCCAGAAGGCGCTCGCCGTAAGGGGGATTCGTTATTATGACGCATCTTTCCTCAGGTGCTTTAAAATCTCGGATATCCGCTCTTCGGACCTTAATATATTTTGAAACACCCGCCTTTGCAGCGTTTTCCTCGGTAAGCCTTACAGCTTCGGGATCGATGTCAAAACCAACCGCTTCAAAATCGATATCCCTTAGTATCTGGTCCTGCGCACGGCTTCGTTCTTCTCTCCAGACATTCTCGGGGACAAATCCAAACTTTTCGGCGGCAAAAAAGCGTCTCAGTCCGGGCGCCATTTTCTTTGCCATCATAGCCGCTTCTATAAGAATAGTTCCCGAGCCGCAAAATGGGTCAAAGAGCCTCGTGTCGGGATAGATTCTCGCTGTGTCACACATAGCGGCGGCTAGAGTCTCTTTTAAGGGTGCCATATTAGACTTTCTTCTGTACCCTCTTTTATGGAGGCCCTCTCCCGAGGTGTCTATCATCATTGTAACGTGATTTTTAAGAATTGAAAAACGTATCTTAACCTCAGGTCCTGTTTCATCAAACCAAGAAATACCGTACTTTGTTTTAAGTCTTTCGACTATAGCTTTTTTTGCTATAGCCTGACAGTCAGGAATGCTGAATAGTGCAGAATTAAGACTGTAGCCGTTGACAGGAAATGCATCGGTCTTGTCGATGAAATTCTCCCATGGAAGCTTTTTAACATTCTCAAAGAGTTCTTCAAAGCTCGTTGCTTCAAACTCACCGACATTTATACAAATTCTCTCCAAGTATCTTGAGCAGATATTTGCGCGGGCTAAGGTATTGAAGTCTCCCTCAAAGCTTACTCTTCCGTTTTCGGCTTTAACATTTTTTATGTCCATTCGTCCGAGGTCGCCCGCCGCTATAGACTCTACACCGAAAAGACAGGGGGCTATAAATTTTATATTATCCATTTCTTTCACCAAATTATATTACTGCTGTTTTATGTCTTGTAACGTGACAGCCAATATTCACAGCTACAGGAAGTCCTGCAATATGAGTAGGCGCCGTTTCAATATTTACTGAGAGAGCGGTGGCTCTTCCGCCGAAGCCCTGAGGTCCTATGCCAAGCTCATTCACACGCTCCAAAAGTTCTTTTTCCATATCGGCATAATAAGGAAGCTTGTTCGGTTCATCGGTGGGTCTGCAAAGAGCGATTTTTGAAAGCAGAGCGCACTGTTCAAAATCGCCTCCGATGCCCACGCCTATCACCATAGGCGGACAAGGATTACCTGAAGCATTATTTACAATTTCTAGAACTGCATCTATAACGCCCTGTCTTCCGTGACTGGGTGTCAGCATACGGATACCACTCATATTCTCACTGCCGAATCCCTTTGGAGCGACCGTTATTTTTATTCTATCTCCTGTTACTATACGGGAGTGAATAATAGCGGGAGTATTATCATTAGTGTTTACACGATTAAGCGGATCACAAACAACCGATTTACGAAGCAGACCTTTTTCATATCCTACTCTGACACCTTCATTTACAGCATCGCAAAAAAGATCTCCTGTAATATGTACGTCCTGTCCGATTTCAGCAAAAACGACAGCCATTCCAGTATCCTGACAAATAGGTATGTCCAATTCTGCCGCCTTTTCTATATTCTTTTCAATATTCAAAAGTATACTTTCGGCAAGAGGATCTGTTTCTTTTTTTATGGCTATTTTTATACAGTTGGCGATATCTTGTGGCAATACCTTATTGGCGGCAATACAAAGCTCTGCCACTGTTTTTGTTATAACTGTGCTTGCAATTTCTCTCATCATAAAAATACCTTCGACATTAAAAAAGCGGAAACAAGGTGTTTCCGCCAATAGATTTTATTTCACGCCCGTTCTGCGGTTACGTTTAGCATCTGGATTTTTTCTCTTTAAATCCGAAAACTTTTCGTCGCTGGTCTGTTTGAATTTGCTCATCATATCTTCGAAAGATACAGCTTCTGACTTTTTAGCGGTCCACACATAGGAACCGTCAGGTGCAGCGGGAGGAGTTTTAGGAGTATAGGGCTTACGCTCTTTACGCTCATGGCGCGCTTCGCGCTCTTTCGGCTCCTGCGCCTTCTTTATGCTGAGATTGATTTTCCCGTCATCATTGATGCCGATGATCTTGACCTTTACCTCATCATTTTCGTTCACAAAATCTCTGATCTGGTTTACATAGGTCTGAGCAACCTCAGAAATATGTACCATTCCTGTCTTTCCTTCGCCGAGGTCAACAAATACGCCGTAATCCTTAACGGCGGTAACCTTTCCCTCTACGATTTCTCCCACGGTAAGTTGCATTAGGGTGCGCTTCCTCCTCAAACATAAAAGAACAGTTAGTCGATATTCTTGTAAATTTTTACACCGGGATAACTGTAACCGTTCCGAAGCAGCTCTTTTTCCATGATCTCTTTTTCTGTTCCGTTCTGGAGCAGATCATTCATCTCATCGACATTAAGCTGCGATTCCTTTATCTGTGCCTCAATCTCAGCAAGCTCCGCTCTTTTTGACTCATACTCTTTATAGAGAGTGCCCACTGACACCAGAAGATACAGACAAACAGCCACTACGAGAACACGCAAAACGATACTCTTATGATTTCCGTTAGCTGCCTTAGAACTCATTAGTGACACTTCCCTCTGTATTATTTGTTTCAGTATACACTAACTGCTCTTGCATTTTCAACCTTTTTTTCTTATAATTTTTAACTTTTTTCAAAGTTTTTCGCATTTTACGATATATTTTCAAGAATATGCCTCTCGCCGCGACAAAAATACGTGAAGCAGTACCCTTAATTAGCTTTATCATCCATACTGATAGTTTTATATATAATCTTGAAAAAAGCTTCTTAAAAAACCAAAAACCGATAAGAATACCGATTATAACATAGCCTCTCACTTCCCCGTTTGAGCGTACAAGCAAAAAACAGAAGGTAGTAAATCCTGCAAAGGCAAAAAACACAAGGTCATTGATCCAGACCCCTAAGCCCTTGATACCGTCGGCTATGCGAAAAGCCTCCAAGGTAAAAAACACCAATGCGAAAAAACCTCCCAGGGGAAGGCTTAAAAGAAAGCTTAAAATCTGATTGCCGAGGTCAATTTCCCACATAAATTATTTTTTCAGTCTGCGGAAAAAGCCGCCCTTGCCGCCGTCATCATCGCTGTATACTAAAGCAATGATCTTTCCGTCAATATCAATATCTCCGCTTGTTGTACTGAAGGAGCCTATGTGAAGGTTTTCTCCCTTGACAGTAAGCGAGCCCATAACCGTTTTTAGGACGACAGTCTCATCCTCAAAACCGATGACATCTGTGACTCCTGATAAATTTAGCTTTTTTCTTTGCTCGATTATAATATTATGAGCGCGCGCGTTCATTTGTTCAGCCATAATAAAAAAACACCACCCGTAAATATTATTTCAACGAGTGGTGTTTTATTACTCAATAATTTGGTAGAGCAATGCCGCGTCGTCTTTTTTGACGACCTCCTGTACCGACACTACCTGAGCCCTGACAGTTCGTGCGCCGAACGCTATCTCAAGAACATCCCCGACCTTTACGTCATACGATGCCTTTACTTTTCTGCCGTTTACGCTGACTCTTCCCGCGTCACAGGCTTCATTGGCGACCGTGCGACGCTTGATTATTCTTGAAACCTTTAAAAATTTGTCTAATCTCAACTTTATCACCTAAAATCAAAGCCGCCGAGATCGGCGGCTTTATGCCTTTCGGGTAACAGGATTATTTTGCAACTGCGTCCTTAAGAGCCTTGCCTGCCTTGAAAGCGGGAACCTGAGCTGCTGCGATCTGGATCTTAGCACCTGTAGCGGGGTTAACACCCTCTCTTGCTGCGCGCTCCTTAACCTTAAAGGTTCCGAGGTTAGCAATAGCTACTTCGTCGCCTTCCTTAAGAGCTTCGGTAACAACAGCAACTAAAGCTGCGATAGCTGCATCTGCATCCTTTTTAGAAATGTTTGCCTTTGCAGCAACTGCTGCTACTAGATCTGCCTTTTTCATAGTAAATTTACCTCCATAAAATTTATTCAACGGCCCACGGCCATTTGAAATACAAAGTTAATCGTTTAAGAACGCTTCTTTTATCAAAATATTCTTATCGGCGGACTTCTGCTCCGCTTTTTCAAATCGGGCTATAAAATCTGCTGTTTTGGCATTCAAAGCCTCCTCGGCATCCGTACCTATGAACCGTTGCATACCTGCAAGCGCAAACAACAATTCTCCGTAAAGTTCACCTGCCGAACGGTTGTCTCCGTTTTGAACAGCACACTTAAGCTTATCTGCAAGATCCGCAACCTTACCGCTTAAAATCGGGTTTCCAAGATCAAGTCCTGCCTTATAAGCGCGCTTTTGCACCTTTGCGCTTCGCATAAGTGCGGGGAATGCTTCGGGAACGCTTTTAAGGGTATCTGTCCCACTTGTCTGATGCTTTTCTTCCTTTTTGATACTCTCCCAAAGGTCAAGCACCTCAGCGGAATTATCCGCCTTGATCTCACCGAAAACATGAGGATGGCGAAGCACAAGCTTTTTGGCAATACCGTCAACAACGTCGCTGTAATCAAAGTTGCCTTCCTCTTCCGCAATTACCGAATGAAAAACGACCTGTAAAAGAAGATCTCCAAGCTCTTCGCAAAGGGCAGTATCATCATTCTTATCAATTGCGTCGGCTACCTCATATGCTTCCTCCAAAAGATCCTTACGGATACTCTTATGAGTCTGCTCTATGTCCCAAGGGCAACCGTCTGGTGCTCTGAGCATTTTCATGATCTCAAGAAGCTCCTGCTCAGAATACTTTCCGCTTTTTTGCACCACTTTTATTTTTAACATATTTTTCTCCTAAAATCAACTGTTTTTTGTGAATATACACCATTTATAAGCGGTTTTGTTCGATTTATATTATTTTTAGCTCAAAAACGGTGCACTTTCACGAATTACTGTGAAAAGTATGCTCAGAACTTCTTCTCCGTCAATGTCGAGCGCACTGTTATAGCTGTCGCTCGCATCATCACCCGCGTCGTCTGATATCTTCCTTAGGCTCACAAACGGGACCCCGGCCAATGAGCAGACATACGCTACCGCGGAAGACTCCATATCGCATGACATCGCGTGATGCTTTACTTTAAAGAAATCCCTTTTACTGTCATCACAGATAAAAGAATCACCGCTGACAACAACGCCCTTTTTAATAAACGGATAAAAAGTCTGAAATTTTTCTATAAGTCTTTCATCGCCCTTATAAATATAATCCTGTAAGGGTTTTTCGCAAGGTCTGTATCCTAAGGGAGTGAGATCGAAGTCGTGCTCGATATACTCGGTTCCAACCATAAATTCATTTTTTGAAATGCCCGATATACCGCCCGAAAGACCGAAGTTGAGCACGGCTTTGCAGCCATTCATCACAAGAAAGGTAGCGGCAGCGCAGGCATTGACCGTGCCGACTCCGCAAAGGACAGAATGGACCTCTATATTATCGCCAAGCTTGAATATATGTCCTTCCCTTGTATAAAAATCGACCCTCTCGGCACCCTCGTTTTCAGCCTTTTTTCTAAGCATTATATATTCGCTCTCATCCGCTATTACAAGTCCTATTTTCATTGAAAATACCTCTTAATCTACCTTTGTGCCGCATTTATTGCAGAATACAGAATCCTTATCGATACCGCAACCGCAGTTTGTGCACTGCTTTTTATTCTGAACTGTGATAATATCCTTTTTGATCTTGTTGATCTGCCCGATCTTTTCAGTTATATCGTCTATGACAGGCTTTACGCTCTCAGCGTCAAAATCGTCATCGTCCTTAACCGCGTCATAGCATAGCTTTCCGAGTATTTCGTAGCTTTTTGAAAGCTTTGCTTCGAGTGAAGACTTTTCTAATCTAAGCTTAGAAATATTTACAACATCCTCGGTCTTTTTTGCAACAACATTAAAGCCCTGTCTTGCTTTTTCTACTACATCATTAAAGTCCATTACACTATCTCCGTTCTAATATATTTTATACTGCCGTAGAAGGTCTTGATACCCTCTTTACGAGACAATATTTCTTCAAATCTGTCAATATACTCGTAAGGGTACTTGTAGTTGTATATACGTTCTATCCGTGTGCTGTCAGGCTCGCGAAGCTTGGTAACCCCCGACGCTCCGCAGGCAAGTATAGTATGGGTCTCGTCCATAATATATACGTTATACAGACCCTCGTATCCTTTTTTTGCATAGCCCACATTTTCTAAGTTTCCGACTGTTTTGCTCTGACGGTAGAGGTAATACGGAAGTATATCGGCATCTTTAAGCCTTCTTCGCGCATAATCTACCATCGCCGATGCCTGCTCGTCCATCTCTTTTTCAGGAAGTCTGCCGTTTGTTGACAGGGCTGACGCTCTCTTCATAGATAGCGAGTGTACAGTAACGCTTTCGGGATCCATAGAAATTATCTTTTCAACCGTTCCTACAAAGCTTTCGTATGTATCGGTGGGGAGTCCCGCAATAAGGTCCATATTGATATTATCGAAGCCTAGTTCTCTTGCGAGTGCGAAGGCTTGCTCTGTTTCAGCCGCAGTATGATTTCTGCCGATCTCGCGAAGCACCGAATCTGACATAGTCTGCGGATTTATGCTGATACGGGTAGCGCCGCCTTGCTGTATGGCAATAAGCTTTTCTCTCGTTATTGCATCGGGCCGCCCCGCTTCCACCGTATATTCCTCTACAGACGAAAGATCAAAACTCTCTTTTACCGCACCCATTACCCGCTCTATCTGCTCGGCCGACAGTGCTACCGGTGTTCCTCCGCCAATATATACAGTTTGCAAAAACAGCCCCAGCTCATCTGCTATCTTGCCGGTTTCAGCTATCTCTTTACAAAGCAGTTCTACATATTTTTGGATAAGTCCCTTCGCCTTATCCACAGAATGTGATACAAAAGAGCAATATGCGCATCTGGACGGACAGAATGGTATAGAAATGTAAAGACTGAAGGAATTCGGTCGGCTGCGATTTATAATTTCATACTCAGGCGCCATAGTATCGGTACAAAGAGAAATTTTAGAATCATCAACAAGAAGAGTGTTTTTAAAATAATCCCTAGTCTTGGGCTCGCCGTCAGTATCACATAGCTTGTGAAAAAGCTTGACAGGACGAACGCCTGTAAGAATTCCCCAGCAGGGCTTGTAGCCCGTTAGGGCGCAAAAGCACTCAAAAAGACAGGTCGCAAGTGCTAACTCCTGCGCTTTCGGCGCATTTTCACACTCTGCTTCCCTTTTGCAGCTTCCGTCTTTAGTAAAAAGCTCCGCCGACACGCTCATCCCGTTCTTGCTCAAGATACAAACAGCATAGATATCGTCAGCTTTTATTTCATCAACAACACATATCTTTTCAAAAGGCAGAAATATCCTGCATAGCTTTTCAAGCTCATAGTTAAAGCTGTGATCAATATTACATAAGTTCATTATTTACTTTTCCTCGGTTTGTTGTATGCATTAGTATCAAGGCTGATAGTTACGGGTCCGTCATTTAAAAGCTCTACTGACATATCTGCGCCGAATATCCCCTGTTCTACCTTTACAACCCCATGTTCACGAAGGCAGAAGCAAAAATACTGATAAAGCTCTTTTGCTCTCTCGGGCGGCATAGCAGAGTCAAACGACGGACGTGTGCCGCGTCTTACATCAGCACAAAGGGTGAAGTTAGAAACGACCAGTGCCTCTCCGCCTACACTGAGCAGAGAAAGATTCATCTTATCGTTTTGATCGGTAAAAATGCGCATATTAGAAAGCTTTTCGGCAAGCAAAGCGGCATTTTCATCTGTATCCTCTCTCGTTACTCCGAGCAGGATAAGAAGTCCCGCTCCGATCCTGCCGACAGTTTTGCCTTCTACTGTGACCGCGGCTCTTTTAACTCTTTGAACTACTGCTTTCATCGGTTCATTCTCTCTACACTGTATACTCCGTTCAGCTTTTTGAGCTTGGCGATAATACTGCTCAGATGCTCAACGCTTGCCGCCGAAACGGTGACCGTTATAGCACAGTTTCCGCCCTTAACGGCTCGGGCATTTACCGCGTGAAGTCCGACACGCATATTGAAAAGAACATTGGTAATATCAGCGAGCAGACCGTCGCGGTCAAGGCCTGAAATCTGTATGCTTGAAGTAAACGAAGTGCTTCCGTCGTCAGCCCAGTATGCGCCTATCCAACGTCCGGCTTCCTCAGCAGAATTCAGGTCGCGCGGAACATTGACACAGTCCTTTTTATGGACCGAAACACCGTGCCCTCTGGTAATAAATCCTATAATATCGTCACCTGGTAGCGGAGCACAACACTTGGAAAGCTTGATAAGACAGTTATCAATACCTTCTATAATAACACCCTCATGAGAATGCGGAGTGTGCTTCTGGATATACTCTTCAAGCTTTGTTTCCTTGGATGCCTTTACTAACTTTACATAGTCATCCTTAATTCTCGGCATTATCTTCTCGAGGCTTATTCCGCCGTAGCCTATAGCGGCATAAAGCTCGTCGATATTTGCAAGGCGCTGTCTTTTTGCAATATCCAAAAGGAAGCTTTGCATCTCGCTTTCGGGCAGAACGATAGAATTTCTTCTGAATTCTGCTTCGATAGAGCTTTTGCCTGTCTGGATATTTTCGTCTCTTCGCTCTTTTTTGAACCAAGAGCGTATCTTGGCTTTTGCGCCGTTTGTAACCGCGATATTCAGCCAATCTCTCGACGGACCGTGGCCTGTGGCGTTGGTGGTCAGTATCTCGATTATCTCGCCTGTTTTTACCTCGTGAGTTATCTGAACGATCTTACCGTCGACCTTCGCGCCCACCATTCGGATACCTACAGCCGAATGTATGGCAAAAGCAAAATCAATAACTGTAGCGCCCGCAGGTAGGTTTATAACATCACCCTTTGGGGTAACGGCATAAACATCCTGAGCAAGATCTACCTTGATAGTTCTGATAAGATCTGATGCGTCTTCAGAACCGTTTTCAAGCACCTGTCTTATCCATTCAAGGCGAGTATCCATATTTTTATCGTTTGAGGCGATACCCTCTTTATATTTCCAGTGCGCCGCAATACCGAATTCTGCGGTATGATGCATTTCAAAGGTACGTATCTGTATCTCAAACGGGATTGCATCCCTACCGATAACAGTAGTATGAAGTGACTGATACATATTCGGCTTAGGTGTTGAAATATAGTCCTTGAAGCGACCTGGAATAGGTCTGAACATATCGTGCATTATTCCGAGCACATTGTAACAGTCAGTAACCGTTTCCGTAATTACACGAACAGCATAGATGTCGTAGATTTCTTCAAAATTTCTTCCCTGAATGAACATTTTGCGATAAATTCCGGGGATAGACTTTACTCTGGATTGAAGCACGATTTCTACATTTGGCATTTCTTCGCGAAGTCTTTTCTCTATTCGTTGGCAAAGAGTCTTGAAGGTTGCCTCTCTAAAATTGCTGCGCTCGGAAAGCAAACCCTCTATGTCGTGATATGCGATAGGATCAAGATGACGGATGGCAAGGTCTTCAAGCTCCTCCTTTATAGCGTGGATACCGAGACGGTGAGCAATAGGGGCAAATACCTCTATAGTCTCAAGTGCCTTATCCCTCTGCTTTTGCTCAGGAAGAGAATCCAGCGTTCTCATATTATGAAGCCTGTCAGCAAGCTTAATGATTATAACACGGATATCCTTACCCATCGCAATAAGCATCTTACGAAGGGACTCTGCCTGCTGCTGTTCTCGGCTCGTATACTGAATACGACCGATCTTTGTAACACCGTCTACAAGTAGCGCAACCTCTGCTCCAAACTGATGTTTTATCTGGTCTATCGTAGTATCTGTATCCTCTACTACGTCGTGAAGAAGGGCGGCAGCAATAGACTCGGAATCCATACCGAGGCCGATAATTATTTTCGCAACACTGTAAGGATGAATATAAAATTCTTCGCTCGATTTTCTGTACTGCCCTTTGTGAGCCAGAATACAGGTCTCAAAAGCCTTGCGGATAAGAGCTAAATCATAATTTTCACCCTGCTGCTTTAAAAGCGACAGCAAAAACTCGTAGTTGGCTTCATAATTTCTCTCAAGCTCCAAAGTCATTACCCCCCTCTATAATAGCTTTTGCAAAATCTTTGCATCCGCAAGATTAACCTTAATATCTTTATTGCTAAGCCTTACGGTCGGTACACCGTCTTTATCGTAAAGCGAGCATATTTTAAGCTCACACAGAGCTTCGGCGGCAATAAGTGCCTTTGCAGGACCAATACTGCCAAGCATTATGTTTGTAAGTCGGTCAAGACCTACCTCACGCTTTTGCACCTCTTTATATACAGCGGCTACCTCTTCTCTTGACGGCGCTATATCTGTGTAATCTCCGTCAAGACCTGACTTAAAGCACTCGTATTCATCAGCGGCGATAAGCGTTGCCTCGTGGTCTATATCACTGAGCCTTATTTCTCTTATATTTACGGTCATCGAAACCGAGCCGTTATATTCATTTGTATCGACCGTGAATGCAATATCTACAGTATCTCCTACCTCATATGCGAAAGCTTGTGTCGTCATACCGAAAAGCATAGCTGTGAGGCTGACTTGTCCTCGGGAAAGCGTCAGTCTCAGGTGCTTTCCTGACGCTACAGGTGTTATTTTTTGAAGCTTAACGCCGAATATACCGAAAAGCGGTGTAGGATTACCCGCCCCAAAAGGCTCAAGCGTTTTTATTTCCTCAACAAGGTCTACCGACAAAGCCGTAGGATTAAGCTTACAGTCAAGGCTTACCTCGGGATAAACGCGGTCAAGGTCCCCCGCGTATTCGTTTATTGCGCGTCTGAAATCGCTTATGTAAGATGCCGAAAGGGTAACACCTGCCGCCATTTCGTGTCCACCAAACTTAGAAAGCAGATATGAACAGGAGGCTATTGCCTCATAAATAGAAAAGCCAGATATGCTTCGTGCTGAGCCGTTAGCAACTCCGTCAGAAACAGAAAGCACTATAACAGGTCTGCCGTATTTTTCACACATACGTGCGGCAACTATTCCGACTACTCCTCCGTGCCAGTTCTCGCCCTCGACCACAATAACACGGTTATGCTTATAGCCATTCTTCTCAACCGTGTTTACAGCCTCGGTAAATATCTTCTTTTCGATAGACTGTCTTTTAATATTTTCTGAACACAGCAGCTCCGCTAGACCGTTTGCAACCTCATCGTCTTCGGTCATAAGAAGCTCTGCCGCACGTGTGGCATCTCCCATTCTGCCCGCCGCATTAAGACGCGGGGATAAAGAGTATGCTATTTTTGACGCGGTGATGTTATATGCTTCAACACCTGCAGCTTTGAGCAAAGCCGAGATACCGAGTCTTTTTCCTTCCGCGATGATTTCAAGTCCTGCCTTAACGGCTGAACGATTCTCATTGACTAATGGCATAACATCGGCAACCGTACCGATAGCTACAAGGTCACCGAACTCGTATAGCATCTCTTCAGGACTTTTGCCCTCAAGCGCCGAGACGAGTTTAAATGCGACCATAACGCCGCATATATCCTTAAACTCAGAAAAGTCGTCTCTTCTGTGTGGGTCTATCACAGCTTCCGCCTGCGGAAGCTCTTCGCTTGGAAGGTGATGATCAGTGACAACCACCTTCATGCCAAGACTTCTCGCATATTCTGTTTCGCGCACAGCCGCAATACCGTTATCTACTGTGATTATTAGTTCGACATTTTGCGCGTGAAGCCGATCTACCGCGGCCATATTGATACCGTAGCCGTCTCTTTCGCGGTCAGGAATCGCGTAAATAACTCGGGCTCCTCGGGATCTCAAATAACCGTACATAAGCGCGGTTGCGGTAACGCCGTCAACATCATAATCACCGTATACCGCGATAAGCTCATCCGAATAAATCGAATCGGTAATAACGTTTACGGCTTTTTCCATATCGCAAAGCTCATAAGGGTCTGCCATTATAATATCGGGAGAAATCAGCTCTGAAAGTTCATAAGGGTCGGAGTATCCTCTGCCTGCGGCTATAAGCGCAGCAAAGGTATCTATATTACATTCCTCTGCAAGCTCGGCTGCAAGAGCCTTATCTAACGGATTTACCGTCCAGCGCTTATACTGCATTTTTCTCCCTCCTGTTAATAACACATATCTACCCTAGTATAATAGATTATTATATCAAAAGAATTATGATTTTTCAATAATTATGTAAAGAAAAAGTCGGAAGCTTGCGCTTCCGACTTTAGCGTTTTTTCTTTTTTAAATCGCAGAAAAACCAGCTAGCATATTATCCACTGCACCCTCTGTCACCGCGGTCAATAATATAGAAATAATGCGATCCTCTATCTTGGTGAAGAGATATGTCTGAGATACTGCTCCATTTTGAGTTGACATAGATGCTTGGATCTCAGAAAATTCCAAACCCGCCACATTTCTTGTTGTAGTCTCGGAAAATTGTATCGTAGCCTGCAAATTTTCGGTTTGACTCTTAAATGAAGTAATATACTGATCTATGCTCATATCTGAAAGCGGAAGCTTTTGTGCCAACACAATAATGTTATCTCCTGTTGTTGCTACCGCCATCATCTCATAAACGTCGGTGAGCTCAGCGTAATCTATCATCTGCTGTCCTGTTTCTTTGTCTTTTAAGATAGCATCTTCGGTTGCTTCCATTAGCTGATCAAGCTCTTTATCTGGTGTCATTATAAAATTACTGCCAAGGGTGTATTTAAGACCGATCCACTCACTGCGCCATTCGGTAGCGGTGCGAACACCTCTTACATACTCTCCCTTTTCCGCAGTTTCTCCTTGTGAACATCCCACTGCAAGACAGCATATCAGTACTGCAGATATGAGTACAGCTAATAATTTTTTCATTTTACTTTCCTCCTCTGGACTAACGGTCAATAACCAACCTACTTTCATTATACATAAAACCCACAGAATTTCAATACAAAAATGCCCCGCATAAAGCGGGGCAAAGCATTATTTTTTGAGCTCTAAAACAGCCTTTACCTTTGCGACTATATCCTTTGCGCGAAGTCCGTATTTTTCGAGGACTTCTACAGCAGGACCTGAAGAACCGAAGGTATCCTGAACGCCGACCTTGAGAACAGGAACAGGGCACTTCTCGCAGACTACATCGCAAACTGCACTTCCCAGTCCGCCGACAACACTGTGCTCTTCGGCAGTAACGATAGCACCTGTTTCACAAGCAGCCTTTAAAACTATCTCTTCATCGATAGGCTTGATCGTAGCCATATTGATGACGCGCGCGTTTATTCCCTCTTCCTTTAAGGTCTCCGAAGCCTCTAAAGCCTCTGCTACCATAAGTCCTGTAGCGATGATGGTTACATCAGTGCCTTCTCGGAGCTCGACTCCCTTGCCGATCTCAAACTTATAGTCATCTGCGCTGACTATGGGGAGGGCAAGGCGGCCGAATCTCATATAAACGGGACCGTCGTGATCAATAGCAGCTCTTACAGCAGCTCTTGCTTCTACATCGTCTGCAGGGTTAATAATGGTCATACCGGGGATAGAACGCATAAGAGCGATATCCTCACAGCACTGATGCGTAGCGCCGTCCTCACCGACCGAAATACCCGCATGTGTAGCGCCAATGATAACATTAAGATGGGGATAACCGATAGAGTTTCTTACCTGCTCGAAGGCTCTGCCTGCTGCAAACATAGCAAAAGAGCTTGCAAAAACCTTTTTGCCTGTAGAAGCGATACCTGCGGCAATGCTTATCATATTCTGCTCTGCAATTCCGCAATCGTAAAATCTTTCGGGAAATGCCTTTTTAAATCCAACGGTTTTAGTAGCCTCTGCAAGGTCTGCGTCAAGCACTACAAAATCGTCTCTTTCATTTCCGAGTTCAACAAGACTTGCTCCGTAGGAGTCACGTGTTGCAACCTTTTTAATATCAGCCATTGTCATAGTCCTCCTTAATTCAGAGCCGCAAGCTGTGCGTCAAGCTCAGCACATGCCTCTGCATACTGTTCGTCATTGGGCGCCTTACCGTGCCAAGAGCACTGATTTTCCATAAACGAAACTCCCTTGCCCTTCACGGTATTCATAATGATAGCAGTAGGCTTTTCGGTTTCTGCCTCTGCGGCTGCAATAGCAGACTCTATCTCATTGAAGTCGTGTCCGTTAATAACGATAACATTCCAACCAAAAGCGGCAAATTTCGCATCGATAGGTGCAGGAGAATTTACCTCCTCAATAGATCCGTCGATCTGAAGTCCGTTGAAGTCTACAAAAGCAGTAAGATTGGAAAGCTTCTTATTTCCTGCGAACATTGCAGCCTCCCAAACCTGACCCTCTTCGCATTCTCCGTCTCCGAGCAGAGCATATACTCTGAAGGAATCACCGAAATGCTTTGCCGAAAGAGCCATTCCGCAAGCGGCCGAAATACCCTGACCGAGAGAGCCTGAAGACATATCAACACCGGGGATACCCTTCATATCGGGATGACCCTGAAGACGAGATGTAGTCTTACGGAGAGTCAAAAGCTCTTCAACATCAAAAAAGCCTCTATGTGCAAGGGTCGCATAAAGCACAGGTGCGGCGTGGCCCTTTGAAAGCACAAAACGGTCGCGGTCTGCCTTTTTAGGATCCTTGGGATCGATATTCATCTTCTCAAAATAAAGGTATGCGAGAAGATCTGCTGCCGACATAGAGCCGCCCGGATGACCAGCTTTTGCGCTATGTACTGAATCAATAATGCTTCTGCGTATTTTCAGAGACATTATTTCCAGCTGTTTTATTTTGTTTGCGTCCATAATTTTCCTCCAAAGCTTATGTTTTTTATTTTACTAAATAATCTATAAAATCTGCAACTGCGCCGTCAGCACAGGAACAGCTTATATAATCAGCATTTTGCTTCAAATCATCGGGGGCACCTGCAGTTACTGCGGTTATATCCGCCTCCTCAAGCATTGCTACATCATTGTAATAATCGCCTATCGCGAAGAGTCCGTTTGACCTAAGATTTAAAAGCGTTCGGAGTCTTCGGAGTGCAGCGCCCTTTGAAACCTCTTTGGATAGCTGCTCCAGATAAGGGCACCAGTTACCGTAAAGTGTCGCCGAGCTATCGTAAAAAACACTGCTACCGTCAGAAAAGCTTTCAGCGGCTCGTCGAAGCATAAGCCGTTTTTCTGCAGTCTGCGGTGTAAAGAGAACCTTTATCCACTTCTTATCCCTTATGCTTTCAAAGTCCTCAAAACAAGCGTCGATATTTTCATATTTCTCGTGAATATCGGTATCCTCGGTTCTATTCGGGACATAACAAACATCCATAGTGTGAACCTCAATACCGATCTCGGGCATATTATCTATAACAAATTTGACAAATTCTTTTTCTCGGTCGGAGATGTTCTCTTCATAAAGCACCTCGTCCTTGGAGAAATCATAGATCAGCCCGCCGTTAAAGGTAGCGCTCGGTCCTATCTTACTTTTATCTATGTAACTGAGCACCTGCCTCAAAGCTTCAAGGCTTCTGCCTGAGGACAAGGCAAACAGTCCGCCCTCTTGAATAAACCAATCTATTTTCTCAATATTTATCGCTGCTATTTTTCCTTCGCTGATAAGTGTTTCGTCCACATCACTCGCGAGCAAACAGCCGTCGAAAATTCCCATTATCTCACCTTTTTCAAAAACCCTTCGAAATAATCGGGAAGTTCACTCTCAAACTCCATATAATCTCGACTTTTCGGATGGATAAATCCTATTTTTTTTGCGTGGAGACACTGACCGACAAGTCCTGCCGCGCACTTTTTCGGTCCATAGACATCATCCCCTGCTACAGGGTGGCCTATGTATGCCATATGCACCCTTATCTGGTGGGTGCGTCCCGTTTCCAGCCTGCAACGGATATGCGTAAAGCCATCATATCTTGCTATTAAGCTGTAATGTGTAATAGCTTCTTTTGAATTCTTATGTGTAACTGCCATTTGCTTGCGGCGCGTAGGGTGTCTGCCGATAGGCACATTTACCGTACCGCTGTCATTTTTTAGATTCCCGTGAACTACCGCTTCATATTCTCTCGTAAAACTGTGTTCCTTTATCTGTTCGGCTAAAAATGTATGGGCAGCATCGTTTTTTGCCACTATTAAAAGACCGCTTGTATTCTTATCAATTCTGTGCAGTATGCCGGGACGCATTACTCCGTTTATACCCGAGAGAGAGTCGCCGCAGTGGTAAAGCAGCGCATTTACAAGTGTGCCGTCGTAGTTTCCGGCTGCAGGGTGTACCACCATACCTTTAGGCTTGTTTACAACGATAAGGTCGCTGTCCTCATAGACTATATCAAGAGGGATATTCTCAGCCCTCACCTCGAGCGGCACCGCTTCAGGTATTGTTACGGCTACCGTATCGCCTTTCTTCAGTTTATCTTTTTTAGTTGCTTCTTTGCCGTTTAAAAGGACCTTTCCTTCTTCGATCAGAGAAACCGTTCTGGAACGCGAAAGCTCAGTATTTTTTGCCACAAAGCTATCTATCCGTTCATCGCCCGAGTCACAGATAAGAGTTATCTTATTCATCACAAGGCTCTTCCTTTGCGGCTTTTTTCTGTTTTTCTTCCCTTATTATATCTAACACAAAATAAAGTATCAGAAGCCCTGCGCCGATAACTACAGCGCAGTCTGCGATATTGAATATCGGAAAATCGATAAACAAAGTGCGCAGAAAATCTATTACTCTGCCCCGGTTGAATATTCGGTCTATCATATTTCCGATACCGCCAGACAGCATAAAACACACTGCCCAGAATAAAAGGGGATTTTTACTGCCGTTTTTAATGAAGAAAATTACGCATACAGTCATAAGAAGCGCGGTAGAAACCGTCAGCAACCAAGTATGACCGCTGAGTATTCCCCAAGCTCCTCCCGTATTATGAATATAGGTAAAATCCATAAACTTCGGGATAAAAGGTATCGAATCCCCAAGTGCCATATTTGATACGACCAGATATTTTGTAAAACGGTCAGCAAGGAGAAACAGTACTGACACTACTACTGCAAGAATATATGTCATAACCGTTCCTCCTCACTTGTAATTTGAATATTATTCTGCAAAATCGATGATTTTGACTACTGCTGCGCAACGGGCGCAGATTGCAGGATGTTCGGGATCTGTACCTATCTTACCGAAAGACCAGCAACGCGCGCACTTGTCGCCCTCAGCGTGCTGGGCAGTAACGCTCATGCCCTCGACATCGCCTGTGAATGCTCCGCCTGTGCCCTTGACAAGCTCAAACTCGGATACCATAAATACAGTCTTTAGCATATGCTCGACAGATTTTGCAAAATCGTAAAGCTCACCGTCTGCATAAAGTGTTACCTTAGAGTCGAGAGAAGCTCCTATGATCTTTTCGGCTCGTGCGATCTCAAGAGCCTTCTTTACATCCTCACGCATTTCGTGAATTCTGTCCCAGCGAGTCATAAAGTCGATATCGTACTCACCCTTGGCTTGGGGTATATCGTTGTAAACTACGTGTCTTGCATCACAGTCGGCGGTATGAGGCATAAACTGCCAGATCTCGTCAGCGGTGAAAGCAAGAATGGGAGATACGAGGCGGCAAAGGGTGTCGAGCACCTTGTAAATTACCGTCTGTGCGGCTCTTCTGGTAGCACTGCCCTTAGCCTCTACATAAAGTCTATCCTTTAAAACGTCCAGATAGAAGTTGGACATATCTATTACGCAGAAGTTATGAATAGCATGGAAAATAATGTGATACTCAAAGTTATCGTACGCCTCGCGACAGGTCTTTACAACCTCATCGAGGCGCATAAGCGCCCAATGGTCGATCTCTTCGAGCGCATTGTTCGGTACCATATCGGTATCAGGGTTAAAATCACTGATGTTACCAAGAATAAATCTTGCGGTATTACGGATCTTTCTGTATATCTCAGACAGCTGCTTTAAGATATCCTGAGAAACTCTGATGTCAGCATGATAGTCAGAAGATGCAACCCAAAGACGGAGAATATCGGCACCGTACTGCTTTACAACATCATCGGGAATAATAACATTACCGATGGATTTTGACATCTTCTTGCCTTCACCGTCAACAACCCAGCCGTGTGTAAGAACAGTTCTGTAAGGAGCACCCATACCCTTTGCACCGACAGCTGTAAGAAGTGAAGACTGGAACCAGCCTCTGTACTGGTCAGCACCTTCAAGATAAAGGTCTGCGGGCCATTCTTCGTCGGAAAGTACACCGAAGTGTGTTGAACCGGAGTCAAACCAACAGTCAAG
>JAZNTG010000029.1:0-9899 GCA_045591645.1 Acutalibacteraceae bacterium
TAATACTGTCATATCCAGAGATTTTCTTACAGTAATGAAACATATCCAATACTCCTATTTTACACTTTTTAATTAATTATACCAAAATGTAGAAAAATATCAATAGTTGTCAGAAAAAGTATTGAAAGGATCAAAACATGATTACTAATTTTGTGAAAAGTTTTAACACCTTAAAGGAAATGACAATTAGATAAAATTCTTCTGGCAATATGACTTGTTAATTTCGCCAATTCTTGACAATTTTTTCGTTTTTATGTATGATATTAATGAGATTGTATATGTATCATACAAAAAGGAATTGAAGGTGAAATTATGCATTCGACTTTAAGAGAAAAAATCTTAAATATTAATAAAAATTGCTTAGGGGAAAAATATTTATTTATTTCTAATGAATCTAAAAAGTTTTCTCCAGTAGGTCAAGGCGGATCTGGAATTGTGTATGCAGCAAATCAAAAATTCAGTGAAGATTCCAATGTTTATGCAAAACGGGCAATAAAATTTTTTGCTTTTAGAGATGATTTAATTAAAGATTGGGGTTATGTTTCGAAAGATAATTTTGATGTTGAAATCGAAAATATATCCAGATTCAATCATCAAAACATTTTAAAAGTGATTGATGGTAATTATTATAAGGTGAAAACAAACCCTGAAGATACAGATATGATATCTATTCCATATACTGTTACTGAATTTATTGAAGGTCCTAATTTAGAAGTGCTTTTTAATGATGATAACAAAGAACTGTGTTTTCAAATTTTGAAAAATGAGGAAACAGTATTTTCGCTATTTGCTCAGATAATCAACGGAATTGAGTATCTTCATAAAAACAACTTTTATCACTGTGATATCGCACCTAAAAATATATTTATTAAAGCTGATACTGATGGTGAATTCTTGGCTGTCATTGGTGATTTGGGTGCAGGAAAAACAATCTATCCGCAAAAATTTAGCACCACTCGTGTAATTGGCACTAAGAATTATATGCCTGAAAATGTTCAATTACTTAAAAACAAAGAAATAACATATGATAATTTTTGCACTATTCAACCCACCTGGGATATATTTAGCACTGTAAAAACTCTAAAAGAGATAATTGAAAATATTAAGTCTAAGGATTGTTTTAGATTTGATTTTTGGAATTTAGACCGTTTGTACGAAAAATTGTCAGAAAACAATTACTCCACCATAAGTGATATAGCAATCGACATTGAACACTTGCGACCAACCAGCAATCAAATCTTCCGTTTAGATGAATTATCAGAAGCAAGCAAAAGTATAGGTCAAGTTCTTTTGCCTATTAATTCTGCATATCTATCTCGTCGCATGAGAAAATTATCTAAACATGATATGCTATTGCGTCTTATGGATGTTCCCCAATTATTAGAAGGTGCTACAACTTTTCCAGGAGCTAATCACACTAGATATGAACATACTCTCGGCACATATGAATTAATGAGAAAAGCTATGTTATCTTTATTAAGAAATAAAGAATATGCTAAATTTTTATCCGAAAAATATGTTATAATAGGTTTGTTAGCAGCGTTATTGTCAAGTTTATCAAACTTTCCTTATTCTTATGCTATTAATGAATTACAAACGCAAGAAAAAGAGCTATTTGCAGATATTTCGCAAAGAAAGCTTTTCCAAAAACTTATTAATTTAAAAAGTGATGTAACCGGAAAAAGTATTTCTGAATGTATCAATGAATTATTTGGAGAATACAAAATCAATATTTCTGATATTGAATATGTTATTTTTGGTAAAGAAAGTAATGAGATTAGAAATAAGGAGCTTGAAGTGCTTAACTACATTCTCAACTCATCTGTGGGCGTGAGAGTCGTTGATTATATGATGAGAGACTCTCATCATATTGGATTGACATATAAAATTGATACTGACGATCTTTTTAAAAGTATGTCAATATTGAATGGCGAATTTTGTTTAAAACAACACGGAATAACATCTGCAGAACAAATAATTACCAATAGATATTGGCTTTTTAAACGCATTTATTGGAGTGATCCCAACAGAGCTAATGCAGCCTTATTAAAACATATTTTCTTTACTGCGAATAATCAAGGATTCGTTGATGAATTATTAGAAGACTTCCATTCTGCATCAAAAAAAGATATCCAAAAAATCATACTAAAGCATGTAGATTCAGTGAATTCATCTTCAATTCAAAATTCTATATGGCAACTGAACCTAAAAGGCCAAACGCGATATAAAAGCATTCTTGTTTTGGATAAAAATTCTGAATATCCTCATTCCTATGAAATTTGCAGTAGGTTCGCAAGTCTAACTTATTCTAAACAACACATGATTAGAGATCGACTTGAGCAAGAACTAATTAATAAGTATAAGATATCAGAAATTAGTGCAAACCATGGTGCAATTGTCTTAGTAGATATGCCATACGAAAAGCCTGGAAATAAATTAGGTGACGATATTCGTATTTTGCGTTACGATAACAGTTGTCTACCGTTAACAAAAGCATCTGGTATTGTAGCAGGTCTAAAAACCGCTTTTGACGATCAACTCATGCTACTACGTGTGTTTATAAAACCGGATATTTATGATATGCTTCATAAAAATTTCGGTCGAAATAGCATTGAAAACTTTTTAAGTGAAAAACTATATGAAATTTTATAAATGAAATAGTTTTGGCAAGTAAACAAGAGGCGAAAATCACTTGTTTACTTGCTTTTTGCGTCGAAATAAGGATATTTCTCAAAAACAATAAATCCGAACCCATCTCCAACTATGAGAAGGTTCGGATTTATACTGTTTGGTGCGGGTGACAGGACTTGAACCTGCATGCACTCGGCACTGGTTCCTAAGACCAGCGTGTCTGCCATTCCACCACACCCGCATATAAGCATTTGCAAGTGAGTATTATTTTAATATAAAGCCTTAGAAAAGTCAAGAAATAATTGATTATGTTGCGCTTTTGTGTTAAAATAAGGTTGTAAAAAACAAAATGCTTTTGAGGTGAAAAGTGTGAGCAAGAATTTAGTTATTACAATAGGAAGAGAATTCGGCAGCGGAGGACACGAGATCGCTCGGAAGCTTAGCGAAGCTATGGGAATTAAAATGTATGATAAAGAGCTTATCAGCATTGCCGCCAAAAACCACGGTTATAGCGAAGAAGTGCTTCATGATATTGATGAGACCGCTTCCAACAGCTTTCTTTATGCTCTTTCTACGGGCGCGTATACTCATAATACGGCTATGCTCGCAGGTCTTCATATGCCGCTTACCGATAAGGCTTTTATCGCATGCAGTGAGGTAATTAAAGAAGTTGCAGAGAGGGAGTCATGTATTATTGTAGGCCGCTGTGCTGACAGTATTCTTAAAGACCGCGAAAACCTTTTGAGAGTTTTTATTCACGCTGATACCGAGTGGAGAATAAACCGCATTTGCGAATATGAGAGGATCGACCGCAGTGCCGCTGCTTCGCTTATTAAAAAAGAGGACCGAAAGAGATCGGGATACCATAATTACTACGCAGATACAAAGTGGGGAAGCTGCAAGGCGTACGATCTTTGCATAAACAGCAAGATAGGTATAGACAAGGCGGTTGAAATAATCAAGTATGCCGCAGAGCACAAATAAATATCACTAAAACTATCAGCCTTTCGTAATATATAATACGAAAGGCGATGATTTATTGTTGAGAAAAAGAAGCAATAAGAAGCTCAGAATAAAATGCCTTATCGCGATCGTTACTGCAATGTCTGTGATTTTGGGAGTATTTTGTTTATATGTTGATATACGGCTTCGTGAAGTTGCCGAGACCTTTGCGAAAAATCGGGTATCTGCCGTTCTGACAGCCTCAGTAAACAGGGCGGCTTCGCGGCTTTTAGAGGAATATGATATTACATATGACAGCGTTTCAAGCATAACCCGAAACGAGAACGGTCAGGTGACCTCGGTAGACATAAACACAAATGAGATAAACCGATTTAAAAGCCGACTTACCGAGAGCGTTTTGGCGGAGCTGTCAAATTACGGCAAGGTCACCTTTGAGGTGCCGATATCAGCCGCCTTCGGACTTTATTATTCATATCTCAGCTACCCGAGTATAAGCTATACTATCAGCATATCGACCGTGGTTTCAACCCAGTTTAAGAGCGAGTTTACCGATGCAGGGATAAATCAGGTCCTGCACCGAATATCGGTCATAGTGGGAACAAGGGGAAGCCTTGCTGTGTCTGGAGCTGACACCGATATAAGCGAAATGACCGACTTTACGGTAGCGCAGACTGTGATAGTGGGCGCCGTCCCAGACGCATTTACAAGCATAGATTATGCCAACGAGGACATCATAGACGATGTATTTGATTACGGAGCTGAGGCTCCAAAATAAAGGAGATCAAAAATGGATACTCTGCAGGTTAAAAAGAGAATAGAAGAGCTGACCGAGCTCATCCGTTATCATAATGACCGATATTATAATCAGGATGACCCCGAAATATCCGACTTTGAATATGACAAACTCAGCAGAGAGCTTCGTGAGCTTGAGGAAAAATATCCTGAGCTCAGAGCTTCTCAGTCTCCTACCCAAAGGGTCGGCGGTACGGCGTCAAAGCTTTTTTCAGAGGTTCGGCATACGGTCAAGATGGAAAGCCTGCTTGACGCTTTCAGCTATGATGAGCTTCGTTTCTTTGACGAAAAGGTGAAAGCGGCTGTATCAGACGCAGTCTATTCGGTAGAACCGAAAATAGACGGTCTGTCGGTCTCGCTTGAATATGAAAACGGTAAATTTGTCAGAGGCAGTACCAGAGGCGATGGAGTTACGGGCGAGGACGTTACAGCCAACCTCGAAACCATAAAAAATATCCCCAAAACGATTCCCTTTGACGGTTCATTAGAGGTCAGGGGAGAGGTTTATATGCCTCGCGAGTCGTTTTTGGCTCTCATCAAGCGGCAGGAGCTGATGGGCGAAGCAACCGCGAAGAATCCGAGAAACGCGGCGGCAGGCTCGCTCAGACAGAAAAACAGTAAGATAGTCGCTGAACGTGGACTTGATATATTTGTTTTCAATGTTCAGAGAATCGAGGGAAAAACTCTTTATTCACATATCGAATCACTTGACTTTTTGAAGAGACTCGGCTTTAATGTTCTGCCAACCTATAAGCAGTGCTCCTCTATCGAGGAAGCTATTTCCGAGATAGAAACCATCGGCAACAGCAGAGGAGAGCTTTCCTTTGATATCGACGGCGCGGTAATAAAGGTGGATGATTTTGCATCGCGCGAAGAGATGGGAAGCACCGCAAAATATCCCAAATGGGCAATAGCCTATAAATATCCCCCCGAGGAGAAGCCGACCAAGCTATTAAAAATTGAGATAAATGTTGGCAGAACGGGCGCTCTCACACCTACTGCTGAATTCGAGCCTATACAGCTTGCGGGCACCACCGTTTCCCGCGCGGTACTGCATAATGAGGATTTTATAAAGGAAAAGGGCATCTGTATAGGAGATACCATAATCGTACGCAAGGCGGGGGAGATAATCCCCGAAGTCGTTGCAGTGAGTAAGCATAATGTCGATTCTGTACCGTTTGTGATGCCGACGGTGTGTCCGTCCTGCGGCGGTCCCGTATATAGGGAAGAGGGCGAAGCGGTAATTCGTTGCACTAATGCAGAATGTCCCGCACAGATGCTTCGACACCTTATCCATTTCACCTCGCGTGACGCTATGGATATTGAGGGGCTCGGTCCTGCAGTATTAGAACAGCTTTTAGATGCAGGACTTATCAGAGAAATTACCGATATATACACTCTTCGCCGAGAGGATATAGCCGACCTTGACCGAATGGGTGAAAAGTCGGCGGCAAATCTTATAGCGGCTATCGAAAAGTCAAAGCAAAATCCGCTATCCCGACTTATTTTTGCTTTTGGAATCCGTCATATCGGGCAAAAGGCGGCAAAGCTTATTGCAGACCGTTTTATAGATATTGAGGAGATATTTAAGGCTACAAAAGAGGATTTTGAGGCTATCGACGGTATTGGTGCTATACTTGCAGACAGCGCAGCAGAGTTTTTCTCGCTTTCGTCCACAAGAGAAACGGTAGATAAACTTAAAGCTCTATCGCTCACCACCGTCGAGCCGAGTACAGTCATAGATAGCCGCTTTGAGGGACTTACCTTCGTGCTTACAGGAACGCTTCCCACCTATAAAAGAAGCGAAGCGGCAGAAATTATAGAGAGTATGGGCGGAAAGACCTCATCCTCGGTTTCAAAGAAAACTTCATATGTCCTTGCAGGCGAGGAAGCAGGAAGCAAGCTTGATAAAGCCAACGCTCTAGGTGTTAAGGTAATAAGCGAAGCTGAGTTTATTGAAATGATAAAATAAAAGAGATAAAAATGCAGATTTTACTTGACGAAAACAAAAAATCTTATAAAGCAAATCTTCATTGTCATAGCACAAATTCCGACGGCAGAATGTCGGTCGAGAGGCTAAAGGAAGAGTTTAAAAAGAGAGGCTATCAGATAGTCGCATTTACCGACCACGAGCACCTTATTGATAATTCTTACTTAGATGACGAGGATTTTCTGACCATAACCTCTTGCGAGGTGGCGATAAAGGAGCACCCTGATCAGTCGACAATGAAAAATTACGGTATGAGGGTCTGCCACCTGAATTTCTATGCTCTTGATCAGCATAATACCGTAACCCCTTGCTACAATTCTGTTTATGACCATTTTAAAAACCCGCAAATAGAGCCTCTTATAAAATTTGAGGGCGAGTATGAGCGCGTTTATTCGGCAAAGGGCATAAACGATATGATAAAGACTGCTAAAGAAAAAGGCTTTATAGTGGCTTATAACCATCCGTTTTGGTCGCTTGAAAATGCTAGACAGTATCTCGGATACGAGGGGCTTTTCGCGGTAGAGGTCTATAATCACGCAAACGCTGTGGGCGGCGGCAATGACTACTGCATAAATGTGCTTGATGATTTTTTACGCGACGGTAAAAAGATATTTTGTACCATGTGCGACGATTGCCACGAACGCAAAGGCGCAGAGGGTGCAGACTCGGATATGTTTGGCGGCTTTGTGATGATAAATGCCGATAAACTTGAATATGATACAATAATGCGCGAGCTTCAAAACGGCAACTTCTACGCCTCTCAAGGACCCAAGATAAAAAGTCTTGTGCGCGATGGCGATACTGTAACGGTAAAGACCTCACCTGCCGCCCGAATTTCTCTTTCAACTGCAGGCAGAAGAACAAAAGCCATTAATGCAGAACCGAATGAAACGGTATGTGAAGCAAAATTTAAAATCAGACCCGACGATGGCTATTTCAGAATAACCGTAATCGATAAATTCGGAAAATACGCAAACTCACAAGGCTATGAGGTATAATGAAAGACCGCAGCGCACTAAAAAGTGCACTGCGGTCTTTTTTTAATACATGCAATCATCTGTTACACGATTATAATAAATATCATAATCGATGAACTCCTGCCAATTGTCCTCGAGTGATTTTATAGCCAAATGTTCAGGAAGATTGAAATTTCTGATATCAAAATCTTTTCTTCTAAGCACATAAGTAGCATCGTCATATTGAATTATGTCGAAATGCTCTCGAAGTCTTTTAGTAAGAGCTCTTTGTGCAGATGCTTTGGTGTATTCATCACCTTCGCGGTATAGCTTTAAAAGCGGTTTAACCGCCGAGGAATCAAGGTGTTCAAGAGTGACCACATCAACGCTGTCTAGCTTGCCTGAAAGGTAGGCATCTACATTGTAGTTGGCAATAACTCTGTCGACATCCACAAGACAAGTGACAAGCAGAATTGAGCAGGCGGCAACGAGTATTACCTTCATATACGGAATACGGCGGACAAATAATTTCAGCATTACGGTTATAAATACAAAACCTAAAAATATCATAAATACAGAGGTGTATATGCGAAGTCTTGTCATACCGAGTCTATCGATATAAAGCGCCATTTTGGAAATTGCGGTAACTATAAGTATTATGGAGAAGACTCCTAAAAACATATTGAGAGCCTTTACCGCTGTCGGCAATCCGTTTTCATTCTTGCGACAGAGTACAGAGGTCAAAAACATTATTAAAAGGTTTATGGCGCAGACCGCGCACATTTCGAAAAAGCCGCGGCGAGCATACTCGGCAACCGTAAAATCTTCGGGAAGCAGTCCGCTGAAAGCTGAGAAGAAGTAAGCGAGCTGAGAAAAAAGATAGATGATATATGCCACCGATAGAGCGCCGAGAAATGAGCATATCGATATAGGCTCAATGCCTTTAAAGGTCGACTCTTTTTCCTCGGGAGGAGTCATATCCTTCATAGTGAAAAGGCGACTGAATACAGCAAGAAAATACAGTATTCCGAGGCAGAGGGTTACAACGAGTTCCCATATATCGCCAAAAGTTAGGTTTTTGAAAATTCCCTCAAAAGCGGCATCCGAAGAGATGAGAAGAGGGACTACAACAAAAAGCACCGGAATGGCAAGCGCGATACCTGCAAATATATTTCCCGCCCGACGTTTTGTAATATTGCCGTCGTTGTCTGTCTTTCTAAAAAGGGCAAATACTCCGTCGGACATTTTGCCAATACCGTGCAAAAAAATAGTATCCATAATATCTGCAACGGCTCTGTAAGTTCCGGCTTTTCGGGCGCGCACACCGAAGTGTTCAGTAAGCACTACCATATAAATCGGCAGTATAGCCACTACGGATAAGCCCTTGGTTATTCCCTCGTCTGAGAAGGTGAGGGACAGTGACGAGAGCATTAGTAGAGCCGATAAAACTATGGAATAATATGACGGCAATTTTTTCTTTTCGCGAAAAGCATACCAAAAGGATATAACCGATATAAGCACTATGCTGACCGTTAGTCCAAGTCCTACACCGCCAAAGAAAAGAGAATTAATAAGTAAAAGCGAGGGGAGTATAAGAAGGGCAGATAGTATAAGATCACGTGATTTCGCGGTTTTTCTCGGCGGTAAGAATAATTCGGGAGTCTCGGGCTCTTCCGATACGGCATCTTGGCTTTCGACATTGTTCAAACATTCATCGCAAAGCATACCCATATCCTCAACCTCTTTACCGCACTGTGTACAAAAAGCCATAAAATTACCTCCTAATCGGGCCTATATTCCAAAATATCTGCAGGCTGGCAGTCAAGTGTTTTGCAAATGCTTTCGAGAGTGGAAAAGCGGATAGCTTTTGCCTTTCCCGTTTTAAGAATAGAGAGATTTGCAGGTGTTATATCGATAGCATCCGAAAGTTCCAAGGAAGAAATTTTGCGTTTTGCCATCATTACATCAAGATTAACGATAATTGCCACTTTATTTCCTCCTTAAATAGTTAGATCGTTTTCTTCGCGCAGTGTTATTGCGGCATTAAAACAGCCGCGAACAATACTGACTATAAGACAAAGGAATATCATAGCGACGGCTACGAAGATAAAAGGCATATACCAATATGCGCTGATGCTTGTCACAAGAGCAACTGCAATGCAGCACCAGCATATGCCAAGCATTATTTTGCTGTTTGTGACTTCAAATATCTTTTGTCTGAAAAGATTGCGAAGAAGCGCCATAAGTCCGAGTAGCGCTAACACAGCGGGAACTGCACATATCCAAAAAGCGACAGGAATAACTGTTTTAAGAATGGGGTCGATATTTCGCCAGTCGACATACCAGTCTGCGAGTGAAACGGCAAAAATGCTGAGAACGACTACCGAAATAAGAGAAATTATAACAAGAATATCGGCAAAAATGATAGAGCTTTTTTTCATAATAAAGCCTCCAAAATAAAAAATACCTGTAAGGAGCGGAAATGTTTTCCATACCTTACAGGTGTGATTATAGCGTCATAATTATCGTTTGTCAATAATTATTTATCGATTTTAACTATTTGTAAC
>JAZNTG010000030.1:0-24359 GCA_045591645.1 Acutalibacteraceae bacterium
GAAGCTTATGTTAAAGCCTCAGGTATACCGTTTTCAAAAATATTGGCGCTTGATGTTAAAGAATTTCCCGAGAGCGCAGAGTTTTTTTCGCAGAAAAAACACGGATACTATATTACGGTAGTTGAAATGAAATAGTTTAAGCAAACACGAACAATCCGAACCTGATTTTAAAGGGAAGATTTCCGTCTTTACATTGTTAAAATACTCGCAAATACGAAAGTATTTGCTGTGTTTTGTGCCTCGCCAACTTAACGGAAGAGAACTATCTCTTCCGTTTTTTGTTAGCACAATTTTTTTGAAAATACAAGTGAACTTTGTCGAAGCAAAAAATATTTTTCGGGTGTATTCGGCACGCAGACTGTAAATACTTTTATTAGAAAAAATTATCGTCGAGGTGTCGTTATGTATAATAACAGGGTCGTTATCTGCGGAGTTGATACGGCAAAGCTGCCCGTTTTAAAAGAAAAGGAAAAAACCGAGCTTTTAAAACGGGTCAAGCAAGGAGATAAGATCGCCCGCGACGAGCTGATCAGCGGAAATCTTCGGCTTGTGCTGAGCGTTGTACAGAGATTTTCTTCCAGAGGTGAAAATCTTGATGATCTTTTTCAGATAGGCTGTATCGGTCTTATAAAATCAATCGACAATTTTGATATGTGCCAGAATGTAAAATTTTCCACGTATGCTGTCCCGATGATAATAGGCGAGATACGGCGCTACCTTCGTGACAATGATTCAATACGCGTCAGCCGCTCGATAAAGGATACTGCCTACCGTGCTATGCAGGTAAAGGAAGCACTCACAAACGAGTTGAATCGAGAACCTACGGTCATTGAAATAGCGGAAAAACTGGGCATATCAAAAGAGGATGTCGTAATGGCTCTTGAGAGCATCGTTGACCCAATCTCACTTTATGAGCCTGTCTATTCAGACGGTGGTGATACTATATATGTGCTTGATCAGGTTGGAGATAAAAATGACGATGCTAACTGGCTGGATGAAATTGCCTTAAAAGAGGCGATACACCAGCTTAATGAACGCGAAAAACGTATTTTAAGTCTGCGGTTTATGCAGGGTAAGACTCAAATCGAGGTCTCAAATGAGATAGGAATTTCTCAGGCTCAGGTATCCCGCCTTGAAAAAGGTGCAATATCGAAAATCAAGGGGAATTAAAAAGAGTACTTTCATATAATGACACAGAGGTGTTATTATGATTGAACGAATCGCAGAACTAAAAGACCGTCAGGTAATATGTGTGAAAAACGGCGCTTTGCTCGGACCGGTGGGGGATATAGAGCTTGATACCGAAACAGGCAAGCTATCCTCCATCGTCATTTTCGGCAGAACCAAGGGCTTCGGACTTTTCGGCAGAGATGACGATATCGTTATCCCTTGGGAGGATATCGAAATAATCGGAGCTGAAACCATTCTTGTAAAAAGCTGTTAATTACATAATGTAAATTTTTTTCTTTCATATGATGTTCATTTTTGCAAAGATTAGTTATGGAAACAGTTTTAAGGAGGTGCAAAAATGAGTTATATGAAAATTGCAGCCCGAACTCTTTTTTGCCTGCTCGCAGCAGCGAGTCTTATAGTATTCGGTGCGCTTATATATTTAGATGGACAGCTGTCCGACTCATATAAGATAACTGAGGGAGAGTCTTTAAATATAGATTCCACTCTACCGATATCTATTTCTTATGCAGGCGCCAAGGAGGACACAAGCGATCAGCAAAGCGGAAACTCATACGATGCGAAGGTGAAGATTTTCGGATTTATTCCCGCGCGCAATATAACTGTTGACGTAGTCGATGATTATTATGTAGCGGTGCTCGGAACCCCCTTCGGTATAAAAATTTACACTGACGGGGTGCTTGTTGTAGGCTTTTCCGAGGTGCAGACCGTATCGGGCAGAGAAAATCCTGCCAAGGATGCAGGCATAAAAGAGGGAGATTTTATTGTTTCCCTGAACGGTACCAACGTTTATACAAATGAAGAGGTAATGAATATTATCAAGAATTCTTCGGGCGGTGATGTCGTAGCTAAGATAGTCAGGAACGGAACAAAAATGACCGTTAGTTTTAAAGCTGTACTCTCTCGGGACGGCGTGTACCGCGCGGGTATGTGGGTCAAGGACTCATCGGCAGGCATAGGCACGCTTACCTTCTACAGTCCATCGGTAAATGTCGTATCGGGGCTTGGGCACGGTATTGCCGACAATGATACGGGAACTCTTTTGGCCCTTAACCACGGTGAATTTGTAACTGCAAAAATTGTGTCGGTCGATAAAGGCTCCAACGGAGATCCTGGCGAGCTTAAAGGTAAATTTACAAATAAGTCTATATCAGGCTTTTCGGTAAACTGTGAAAACGGAGTATACGGAACGGCTAATTATGATATTGACACATCTAACCTTATGAAGATCGCGCTGAAGCAGGAGGTTAAAAACGGCACGGCGCATATTCTGACGACAATAGACGGAGATACACCGCAGTATTATAGCTGTACTATAAAGGTAAAAAGTATGGGAGAAACCCAGAATTTGCTAGTCGAGGTGACCGACGAACGATTGCTCGAGAAAACAGGCGGAATAGTACAGGGAATGAGCGGCAGTCCGATAATTCAGAACGGAAAATTAGTCGGTGCTGTTACCCACGTTCTTATAGACGATTCAAAATGCGGATATGGTATCTTCGCCGAAACAATGCTCGAAACGGCACAAGCTCTAGGAGACGGCAGCATACCATCGAGCTTGAAAAACGCATCATAAAAATATGCACCTCCAAAAGTGTCTGGCTTTTGGGGTGCTTATCTATGTGTGTGGGAGAGTTCTTCTCTTCTTTTAATTTTCTGTATTGCAATTTAGTAATCAAAATAGTATAATCGTTTTGCTATATGCTACAAGAAGGTAAGTACAGAGTCCTTTTCGGCTTGCGCAATGGTTTTGTGATGACACCTTGTTAAAGCTCAAAAACGGTCGGTATTTACTGATTGCGGACTTACTTGGTAGTATGAGCAGAGCAAAATGTTTGGGAAATATTGTAAAAATAATATTACTTATAATCTTAAATTTATTTGTGAAAATATAACTGAAGAGTAGAAAAGAAAGGAAATTATTATGAGAAAAATTATTGCAAAATCAGAATACAATACCGAAAACGCTGAGGTTGTTTCAAAGAAATGCTTCGGCAGCTTTGGAGAGAGTACAGGATATGAGGAATGTCTTTACAGACGTGAGGACGGTAAGTATTTTCTGTATGTTAACGGCGGCGAGGATTCGCCCTATCCGAAGGAGGATATTAAACGCATTTCTGCAGAAAAGGTAAAGGAATGGCTTGAAAGATAGCTCTATGACAACGGATACAATATAGGAGTCTTAGTGTGGCGGTACTCTGTTCAGTGACGCTAGCCAAAGCATTCAAACCCGAATCAGATTTTAAATGCTTTGGCTAAGACCCCAGTCGGGTGGATTTATTATATAATTTGCTCGCCTTGTTCACAGTTTGTTAATCTTAAGTTAATTTTAGGTATATTTTTCGGGGATAAAATTGACTCATTATTTCCAGAAACGGTAGGAGAGCGCTTGAGCAAATGAGTCAAACTAAAAAGAAAAAGCCGTCAATGCTTTTTAAGATAGTCAGACGGTTCGTCTGGTTTTTTTATCCGAAAATTAAAATTGTCGGTACCGAAAATCTCCCTGATGAGCCTTGTATTATCGTCGGTAACCATACCCAGATGAACGGGCCTATTATCGGAGAGATACATTTCCCAGGTAAAAGGCTTATATGGTGCGTTGGAGATATGCTCCACCTGAAAGATGTCCCCGCATATGCGTTTCAGGATTTCTGGAGTGAAAAGCCGAAGTGCACCCATTGGTTTTATAAAATAGCCTCTTACATAATAGCGCCGCTTTCGGTCTTTCTTATGAACAACGCGCGTACTATCGGAGTCTATCACGACGCAAGGATACTGTCGACCTTTAAAACGACCGTTGCAGGACTAAGGGACGGAGCGAATATTATAATTTTTCCCGAGCATAATGTAAAGTACAATCACATAGTATATGAGTTTACAACCGGTTTTATTGAAGTAGCGCGTCTATACTATAAAAAGACGGGACGCGAAGTTTCCTTTGTTCCTATGTACAATGCGCCGAAGCTGGGGGCAACCTATCTCGGAAAGCCGATAAAGTTTTGCGCTGAAAATTCTCTTGAAGATGAAAAAAAGAGAATAAGCGGATATCTTATGAATGAGATAACTGCTATTGCCGAAGCCCTTCCGGAACATACAGTCATACCCTATAGGAACATACCTAAAAAATACTATCCGTCCAATAAAAGGGGAAGTGCAAATGAGAAAACCTGTAGTTGATTACCGCGAGTTTCGTTTTTCAAAGCTGAATGATCCGCAGTTTTCGCATCTTAAATATTTGCTTGGCTGGGTCGGATATTTTACTTTATATATTCTGACCGAGCTGTTTATTCCTGTCGAGCGCTGTTATGTTGTGCACAGTCGCCTTGACGATATGATACCTTTTTGCGAGGTTTTTATAGTACCGTATGTAGGTTGGTATCTGCTTGTCATTGTATCGCTTCTTTACTTTGCGCTCTATAATCCGAAAAGCTTTGTTAAATTTCAAAGCTTTATCATCATTACGCAGATAATTGCGATGGCAGCATATATCTTTTTCCCCACAATGCAGGACCTGCGTCCTACAGAGTTTGCGAGAGATAATATTTTTACTGACATAGTGCGTCTGCTTTATACAGTTGACACTAACACAAATGTCTGTCCTTCACTTCACGTAGGCTATTCAATCGCAATAGCATCGGCTTGGCTTAAAGAAAAGCAAGCATCTGTTGGGGCAAAAGCTTTTGTAACGGTATTTGCCGTGCTGGTTTGTATGTCTACAGCTATTATTAAGCAGCATTCGGTTATCGACGCCTTTGTGGCAGTTCCAATGTGTCTGTTTGCAGAAATAGTTGTTTATAAGGATTATTGGAGAGCCAAATTCAAAAGAAAAATAGTAACAGAAAACGCTATGTCATAAGACATAGCGTTTTAAATTTTATCATAGGGTATTTCCTTGGCTAAAGCGCTGTTGCGGTAGCGCTTATCCTCGGACACTTCTTTTATAATCTTAATAAAATCAGGGAGAGAAAATTTTTCGTTTTCACTATCAAGCTCTACTTCCAAAAAAGCGCGGTCATTCCAGAAAGGGAAAACATCTATTTCGATGACCTTGCCCATATACGGATATCTGTAGCGGGTCTTTACTATAGTATTGCGGTCAGGATCGGCAAAGTATAGTAAGGCTTCATACTCTTGTTTTGAGATATTGCTTTCACGCTCTATTCGAACAAGCTCATTTACCTTCTCCTTGACCGTCTTGATATAAGATGTTTTTCCGTTTTCACACCATTTGCGGATACGTGCGCGGTCTTTTAAATAGGTTTGCTCAATTTTTACCTTAGCACAGTCTTTTAAGTTGTCAAGAAAGTTTGTGTCGGGATAAGCGATAAGAAATTTTCGCTCTATTTCAAGATGTGTATTTCCCATTACAGTATACCTTCAAATATAAGTCCTGCAAGGCTACCGAAAATGAGCCCCGAGACGAAGAGTAGAACAGTAATGAACAAGGAGTTCTTGCGGCTTTTATTCACGCGGAATAAAACAAGCAGTCCGACACCGCCGTTTGTAAGCAGTCCGCAAAGCATTGGACCAAGCCCTAAAGCGCCGTCAACAAAAAGCTGGGTGAGGGTCACAGATACCGCACAGCTAGGTATTAATCCGATAAGCGAAGCGGCAAGCTGACTCAAAACGGGGAAGTTGAGCACGGTTTTCAGAGTGGCCTCTGGAATAAGATCTACCGCGAAATGCAACACGGCTGAGACTATGTAGATTATAATAAGTATCTTTACGGTGTGTTTAAAAGCGGAAAGCAAAATTCCGTCCTTGCAGGAGCAATGCTCGCGCTCGCAAAAGCCGTGAATATCCTCATCGCGTTCAGCGTGCTTTTTTCGAATTACAAAATCAGCCGCAAAGCCGCAGATGACGCCGATAACAAATTTCAGCGCGAGTATCAGGATAATAACACCGGCCGAAAGCTGTGCCGAGATAAGCACTGGAAGCATCTCGTCGCTTGTTGACAGCATTACGGCAAGTAAGGTTCCGGCTGTAACCGTGCCTGCGGCATACATACCTGCAATAGCGCCCGAAAAGCCGCATTGAGGAATAAGTCCCGCAAGTGCGCCGAAAAGCGGACCTGATTTTTTAGCCTTTTTAAAGGCATTCGACATTTTGCTGCCCTCTGCTTTTTCGAGCCATTCCATAAGTAGGTAGGCGAGAAAGAGTATGGGTGCCATTTTTAAGGTTTCTTCGAGCGGATGTAAAAGAATATGCCCGAGTTCATGAAAAAATTCCTGCATTAATTATTCTCCAAATTTGATTTCACAATATTCTAACACAAAACGGTGAGTTTTGCATCAATTATTTTTAATAGATTTCAGCATTTGGGAAACTTCGGCTCTGAAAGCGCGGTTGTCGCGCCGTTCAAGGGTCGGGTCAGAGTCGATGAGAGCCTTTGCCTGTCTGCCTGCAAGACGAAGTGTCTCAAGATCCGAGAATAGATCTGCGATATGAAGCTCGGGCAGACCGTGTTGGCGGTGTCCAAGAAAATCTCCGGGTCCGCGAAGACGAAGATCCTCATCGGCTATCTTAAAGCCGTCCATCGTTTTGCACATAATATCGAGCCGTTCTTTTGCTTTTTCTCCGCCGTCGGATATAAATATGCAGGTGGACTTATACTGCCCTCTGCCTATTCTGCCCCTTAACTGATGAAGCTGTGAAAGACCGAAACGCTCGGCATTTTCTATTACCATAATAGCGGCGTTGGGAACATCAATTCCAACCTCGATAACGGTGGTTGCAATAAGAAGGTCTATCTCACCCACGGCATATGAGCGCATAACAGCCTCTTTTACAGAAGGCTTCATTTTTCCGTGAAGCAGACCCAGTCGGTAACCCTTGAATTCTCCCTTTGAAAGCTCTTCGAAGTGTTGCTCGGCAGAAATAAGTCCGCTCATTTCTTCGCCCTCTTCTACGAGCGGACAAACGATATAGCCCTGTCTGCCTTCGTCTATATGTTTTTTTATATAGTTATAAACCCTTTTGTGAAGCTCGCCTGATACAGAGTAGGTTTCTATCTCTTGTCTGCCCTTTGGGTACTCGTCAATTACCGAAATGTCAAGGTCTCCGTACATTATCATAGCGAGAGTGCGGGGAATAGGGGTTGCTGACATAACGAGCACGTGAGGGCTTGTACCCTTCTGTGACAGAGCCGAGCGCTGAGCCACACCGAAGCGGTGCTGTTCATCGGTTATTACAAGACCGAGCGCGTTAAAGGCAACATTATCCGAAAGCAGAGCGTGGGTGCCTATAATGATATCTATCTCGCCTCTGAGCAGTTTTTCTTTAACGGTATCCTTGCGTTTTTTAGTGAGAGAGCCTGTAAGCAGCTCGCATTTCATTCCTGTGTTTTCAAAAAAAGCTGAAAAGGTTTTAAAATGCTGTTCGGCGAGTATTTCTGTCGGAGCCATCAAAGCCGCCTGGAAGCCGTTTTTGACTGAATTATAGGCGACTGCCGCGGCAACCGCAGTCTTTCCGCTTCCAACATCGCCCTGGATAAGTCTGCTCATCGGTCGGTCTGCTGCCATATCGGCAACGCACTCTTTTACGCACCTTTCCTGAGCATTTGTCATAGTAAATGGTAAAGCGTTTATAAAAGCGTCGGTCTCATCCCTTTTCATAACACAGGGAGTCTTGCCGCGGTTTACATTCTTCATAAGAAGAAGTCCTGCCTGCAACATAAATAGTTCCTCAAAAACAAGGCGTTTACGTGCTTTTTCAAGCGCCTCATTGTTTTCGGGGAAATGAATGTTTCTTATAGCAAATTCAAAACTGCAAAGACCGTTTTTTTCTAATATGCTTTCGGGGAGTATCTCATCAAGCCTTACTGAGGTCACAGCGGTCTGAACAAGCTTTTCTATTGTGCTGCTTGAGAGTCCTGCGGTTATAGGATATATTGGCCAGATAGAAGCGTCCTTAGTCACACGTATCCTCGGTGCCGACATTTCGGCATAGAAGGAATCGGGATTCAGCTTGCCGTAAAAAAGATATTCACAGCCCTGATGTATTTTAGCCGCTTCGTACTTGCTATTGAAAATAGTCACCTGCATACTACCGCTCTCATCCTCAGCGGTAAACTTATAAAGTATCATATTTTTTCTGATACGGTGCTCATTTACGGGCGCAGTAACCGTAGCCCTTATACAGACGTTGCCCGCGCCTCTCGCTTGGCGAATAGGTGTGATACGGCTCCAGTCCTCATAAGAGCGGGGATAAAAACGCAAAAGGGCGCCGACCGTGTCGATGCCCAGTTTGTGAAGAAGAAGGGCGCGCTTTTCACCTACGCCCTTCAGATATTGAATGTTGTCCGTCATTGTTGCCATAATCGGCACCTCCGGAAACAGTTAAAATTATTCTATGGAAATAATAAAGTAATAAACAGGCTGACCGCCGTTTACAAGGGTAATCTCGAGCTTGTCACCGTATTTTTCGTTTAACGCGGCGGTGATTTTCTCTGCCTGCTCCTCGGTGACGTCCTCACCGTAGAAGAGGGTCATGAAAGCGGAGTCCTTACCCACAAGCTGTTTTACAAGCTTTACCATACACTGCTCAAGCTCGGTCTCGGTAAATACTATCTTACCGTTTGCGAGAGCTAAGAGCTCACCCTTCTTTATGGCTTTGCCGTCAAAGTCGGAATCGCGAGCTGCGAAAGTGACCTGACCCGTCTGGACTGTGTCAATAGCAGCCTGCATTGCGATAGCGTTGTCGTTATCGGATGCATCGGGATCAAAATTCAGCATAGCGGTAACGCCCTGCGGAATGGTTCTGGTGTGAATAACTATAACATTTCTAGTGGCGAGCGGAATAGCCTGCTCAGCCGCCATAATGATGTTCTTATTGTTGGGGAAGACGAATACCGTCTCTGCGGGAGTAGCCTCAATAGCGCGGAGAATATCGTCGGTAGAGGGGTTCATAGTCTGACCGCCTGAAACAACTATATCTGCACCTAAATCTTTAAAGAGCTCAGTCAGTCCGTCGCCTGCGGCAACCGATACAAAGCCGTAGTGCTTTTCGGGAGTTACCGACTTAATGGTTTCGGTACGGTCTTCGTTCTTTGGAGGTTTTTTGGAAGCGTTATCTGCCTCGTGCTTTGCGCGTTCGTGCTGATCGCACATATTCTCTATCTTGAGCTTTACGAGAGGTCCGAAGGTGAGCGCCTTTTCAATAGCGTTACCGGGATGGTCTGTATGAACGTGAACCTTGATTATCTCATCATCGTCAACTACAACAACGCAGTCACCGATAGATTCAAGATAAGCACGAAGCTGGGCAGGGTCTTTGCCCTCGGCATCCTCTGCGCGGTTAACTATAAACTCGGTGCAGTAGGGGAAGGTGATATCACCCTCAAACTCGCCTGCGGCATTTCTGGATTCTTCCTCTTCGGGTTCTTCGGCTGAAGCGATATTATTAGCCTTTATCATAACACCGTTTTTAAGAACCGAATACATACCGTCTAAAATTACGATAAAGCCCTTACCGCCTGCGTCAACAACGCCTGCCTTTTTAAGTACGGGAAGAAGCTCGGGAGTCTCGGCTAAAGCGACATTGGCGCCATCCATAGCGGCTTCAAAAACTCCGAGAGCGTCCTTGCCATCGTCACAAGCCCTCTCTGCGTATTCGGAAGCTACTCGCGCCACAGTGAGTATTGTGCCCTCTGTAGGCTTCATAACTGCCTTATAAGCGGCTTCTACACCGAGTCTCAGAGCCAACGCAAGATTTTCGGGGGTCACTTCTTCAGCATCCTTGAAGCCCTTTGCAAAGCCACGGAACAAAAGAGAGGTGATAACACCCGAGTTACCTCTGGCTCCGCGAAGAAGCGCAGAAGCGGCAACAGAGGCTACTTTACTTACTGTTTCACCCTCGAGTCTTTCAAGCTCCCTTGCGGCATTGCCGATACTCATAGACATATTTGTACCTGTATCTCCGTCGGGAACAGGGAATACGTTAAGGTCATCGACCTGTTTTTTTTGGTTAGCAATATTGTTTGCTGCCGATATGATAGCGTCACGCAGCAGATTTCCGTTAATCATCAGAACACTCCTTAAATAAAGTGAAAAAATTATTCTTTGATTCCGTCAACCTTGACGATGACCTTATCAACATTGATGCCGGTCAATTCCTTGACGGTATACTGAACCTTGTTAACTATGCTTTTTGCGATAGCGTTGATATTCATACCGTAGACAACTATAATGTGAAGCTCTACCACAATAGACTCCGCATTGCCCTTGATAATGATACCTTTATTGAGACTGTCACTTTTAGTGAGCAGATCAACTATTCTTTGCTTTGAGCCGCTGGCAACCATTCCTGCAACTCCGTAACAGGAGGTAACAGACTGTCCGATGATCTTCTGCAAGTAGTCTTCGGAAATGTTAATTTTACCTATTCTGGTCTCGTAAGCGATCATATTATAAATCCTCCTTGATTTATGTTTTAGATTTAAAGCTGTTGACGGATAAAAAGATGTCAAATGCTGAAGCATTTCCAATATCCTCAACATTGTTTGAGTAGAAGAGAAGCGAGCTTCTGTAGGCTATCGGGATTATAGGCATATGGTTGATAAGAGAGGTAGCAACCTCTGAAATACCGTTCACTCCCGAATAATAGCCCTTGAGGACGTTCGCGTAATCACTGCCTAGTGTTTGGGCACCATCGCCGTTGTTTTCCGCATTTAGCTCGGCATCCTTTACAGCGGATATACCGTAGGCGGCAGAACCTCCGCTCAGTACTACTTGGCCTATATCCATATTGGGAGTAAGCTTTACTTCACCGACATACAGCTGGAACGAGCCTGATTTCAAGGCTTCGAAATACTGCTCATCAGAAACAGCGTTTACGGTGATTTTTATTCCCACTAAAGCTAGCTGAGCCTTTATAAGCTCGGCTGTCGCAACTCTTGCGGCGTTATTGCTGTTTACAAGTAGGGTAAAGGCGAGCAGAGTGCCGTTGGAATTGATGCGAAATCCATCCTTATCTAAGTTATTATAGCCTATTTTCTCTAAATTTTCAATAGATATTTTAGTTTGGGTAGTTGTTTGCAGGGTCTGGTATCCTGATACAGCAGACCAAGCGGGGTGAAAAAAACCGTTTGCGGCCTCAGCATTGTTATAATATGCGCCCTCGGTAATTTTAACTCTGTCTAAAGCAGAGGAAAGTGCCTGACGAAGCAGAGGATCGCAGAGAGCCTCATAGCTGTGGTTTATTCCGATATAAACAAGGTTAGTCATATTAAGAGAGGCCTTTTGTCCGCTCATACGGATGATATTGCCGTTTACGGGGTCGGTGTAATAAAGGTCGGTAGCGCCAATCTCTACATAATGCTCGACCGATTCGGAGTCGGGAGCGTCTATAAGGGCGATCCTACCTATGGTGCAGTCACCGTAATAGTGAGGATTAGGTGTGAGCACCTCTTCCTCGCGGGAAAAGATAAACCGTCCGCTGCCCGTAGGCACTATCTCGACATTATCTTCATTTTTAAGATCCTCGGTGCCTTTTTTTAGTATCGGAAAGGTCAGCATATTTGCAAAATAAGGATCGTTGTTTTTAAGCTCGAAAACAACCGTCGAAGAGTCTGCCGCCGAAGCCTTTGTCACATTATAGAAAAGATAAGAGTAAAGCGCGCTTTGTTTTGCAAGCGCAAAAGAGTTCAAAACATCGTCTGAAGTGATGGCGCTACCGTCCGAAAACTTTGCAGAGCGCAGCTTTACGGTACATACCTTGCCATCTATAGTAACGCTTTCTGCCAGAATATTTACAGGCTCGAATTCATTCGAAACGGTGACAAGCGGATCGAAAATAAGCCGTCCAAGCTCGGCGTTGACTTTATTGATGGTGTTATAAGGATTAAGTGTATCATTAGAGCAGTAAAGGAGCTGGAGCGTAGAGACTGCAAGGCTGTCTTCGGGTGCAGGGGAGGTTTCGCTGCTACCGCCGTTATCTGTTTTGTCCGAGCAGGCGCAAAGTGCAAGCATTAATAAGGCGAGCACAAATGCAAGTATCGGTTTTACTCTTCTCATACGGTAGCCTCCTTTTTATCTGATGTTAATAATTTCAATATCTGTCGCTTTCCCACCGCGGTCAACGGTTATAACTATGCCTTCCACAGAGCAATCGCCTTCCGCAAGCGAGAAGCGCCCCGTAGCGTGATTACGCAAACGGTCTATAATTATGTCGGGGTCTACACCCAGTACACTGTTTTTTGGACCCGTCATGCCAAGGTCTGTGATGTATGCAGTTCCTTTCTGAAGTATCTGAGCATCATTAGTCTGGACATGGGTATGTGTGCCGAAAACAGCAGAAACCTTTCCGTCAAGGTAAAAGCCCATTGCCCGTTTTTCACTTGTAGCTTCGGCGTGAAAATCCACAAGGGTAATATTCGCGCCATCGTTTTTTGCTTTTTCTAAAAGACGGTCGGCGGCAATAAAAGGATTTGATGCTTCAAGACGCTCCAGATACACCTGGCCCGAAAGATTGATGACTGCGACTGAGCAATATCCCATATCAACAAGGCAGTAGCCCGAGCCGTAGAGGGCGTTATCAAGGTTATCGGGACGGAGCAACCGCTTATTTTCATCAATCACAGAATGTATGTCGCGACGGCGCAGGGTATGGTTTCCGCCCGTTATAACATCGGCACCCGAAGTGAATATCGAGTGGGCGGAAGCGGGTGAAATACCGTTTCCGTCTGCTGAATTTTCTCCGTTGACTATAGTAAGCTCGATACCGTATTCTTTTTTAAGTTTCGGCAAAACGCTTTGCAGTTTTTGGCATCCGACTGTACCGCAAACATCTCCGATAGCAAGAATTTTCAATACTTCACCGCCGTTTTTGAGCATATATACTATAGTATACTATAGATTTAGCTTATTTTCAATAATTAGATTGAGTAATTGACATGGGAGTATTTAGAGGGTATAATATAAGATACCAAAATATCGGAGTTGAAATGATTTGTTTGGATTAAAAAAAGGTCGGGACAAATGTCCGTACGATCTTTTGCTTGTGGGACTTGGGAATCCGGGTCTTGAATATGAAAACACCCGCCACAATATAGGCTTTCGTGCTATGGATGCATTTTGCGAAAAGCATAACGCTAAGTGTGACAAAATGAAGTATAAGTCCTATATCGGCGAGTACAGATCTGATACAAAAAGGGTCCTTCTTATGAAGCCGCTGACCTATATGAATAATTCAGGCGAGGCGGTTGCGGCCGTTTGTCAGTTCTATAAGATACCCGCTGACCGTATACTTGTAATGTTCGACGATATCTCGTTGGAGCCGGGTGTTATACGCATACGGCGCAAGGGAAGTGCCGGCGGTCATAACGGTCTTAAGGATATTATTGCTCATCTCGGAAGCGACGAATTTATGCGTGTGAAGATCGGTGTCGGCGCAAAGCCGAATCCCGATTACGATCTTAAAGATTGGGTGCTCGGTAAGTTCCCACCTGAGCAGAGGGATGATATAGATAATGCGCTTAAAAATACTGTAAAGGCGGTCGACGAACTGCTCACTCGCGGTATAGACAGTGCTATGAATAAATATTCGAAATAGACGGTGAAGATGCGTGGAATTCATTAATTCCATTATTTTAAAAACGTCAGGCTTCAAAGCTGTACTCCGGAGTGTGGAAAAGGGCAGACTGCCTATAGAGGCAAGCGGACTTTCAGACATTCACAAGGCAGTTTTGATATCGGCGCTTTTAAAGGAAACAAAGAAAAAAACCGTACTCATCACACCTGATGAAGCGACAGCGACAATAATGTGTGAGGACCTTCGTTCTTTGGGAGTAAAGGCAGAGCTTTTACCCTCGCGCGATTTTGTGATAAGCCGCTTTGTTACCCGCTCAAAGGAGTACGAGCATAAGAGAATAGATACCCTATCCAAGCTTTTGGATGGGGCTTTTGATCTGCTTTGCGTATCGACAGAGGCGGCGTCTCAGTATACCGTTCCGCCTGCTGTGTTAAAAGAAAATACCTTTATATTAAAGCAGGGCGATACCGTTGAGATACATACTCTGTGTGAGCGCCTTATAAACGCAGGGTATACAAGGGTAGAGCAGGTCGAAGGTACGGGTCAGTTTGCGTTAAGAGGCGGAATACTAGACCTCTTTGCAAGCAATACACCTTATCCCTGCAGAATAGAATTCTGGGGTGACGAGATTGACACGCTATCTTATTTTGAGCTGGATTCTCAGCGCCGTACCGACAGTATCGAAGCTTTAAAAGTGGCGCCTGCAAGCGAGGTGCTTTGCGACAGAGAAAAGCTTTTTGAAATTTTTGAAGACTACTTGAAAAATTCAAAAAAACTCACCGATAAGCAGAGAAGCTCTGTTGAGCGTGATATTGATGCAATAAGATCGGGTGTAGATATCACACTCGACAGATATATAAGCCTTATTTACGGCAGGAGCACAGTCTTTGATTATTTTTGCGATCCGCTTATATTCACAAGCGAATTCGGTACGGTCAGAGAGCGTCTTCGTACGCATTTATTACAGCAAAATGAAGATATAAAGCTATTTTTGGAGGACGGCGAGCTTTCAGAGGCTACCTCAAAGTTGTATCTAGATGAAACCGAGATGATAGATATATGCGGGAAAGGTCTGCTGCTTGACAGTTTTCTGCCGTCATCGGTACCGTTCGGACTAAAGGAAACGGTAGCTTTTGACTTCAAACGAAATTCCCCTTGGAGCGGAGATGTTTCGGTACTGCGTGACGATATTGGATATATGCTCTCCCGCGGCGGCCTTGCCGTAATAGCGGCAGGAAGTGAAAAGGCGGCTGTCCTTTTAAACGAAGACCTTAACAGCTCGGGAATAAATTCACTGTATCTTGAAAAGGTAAAGGGACTCCCCGTAAGAGGTGTTGTGGTAACGGTCGGGGGACTTTCCTCCGGCTTTGAGATACCTGAGCTTAATTTTGCATTTATCACACATAAACTTGTATATTCCGACCGAAAAACGACGCGTCGGAAGAAATCAAAAAATTCAATAAACTCTCTCGAAGAGCTGAAGATGGGCGACTATGTCGTTCACGCTTCCCACGGTATCGGCGTATTTGAGGGAATCAACCGCATTACTAGCGGTGCGGTCACCAAGGATTATATAAAGATAAAGTACGCAAAGGGCGATATTCTGTATGTCCCCGTCACCCAGCTTGATCTGGTTTCAAAATACATTGGAACGGCTGAGGATGGAAGTATCAGACTTAATAAGTTGGGCGGTCAGGAGTGGCAAAGGACGCGCAAGCGAGTCCGCGCCGCTGTTCGTGATATGGCAAAGCAGCTGACCGAGCTTTATGCAAAGCGTATGTCGGTAAAGGGTCACGCCTTTTCTCCCGATACTGATCTGCAAAACGATTTTGAAACACGCTTTGAGTATGAGGAGACCGACGATCAGCTCCGCTGTATCAATGAGATCAAGAACGATATGGAACGCGCGGCGCCGATGGACCGACTCCTCTGCGGAGATGTCGGCTTCGGTAAGACCGAGGTAGCGTTGAGAGCCGCTTTCAAGTGTATCAGCGAGGGTAAGCAGTGCGCCATACTTGTTCCGACAACGATACTTGCGTGGCAGCATTATAATACAGTTATAAAACGCTTCGGTGATATGCCAGTAGAGGTCAAAATGCTGTCCCGGTTTGTAAATCCGAAAGAGCAGGCAAAGACCGTTTTAGGACTAAAACGCGGTAATGTTGACCTTGTTATCGGCACTCACCGACTTATATCCAAGGATGTCGTGTTTAAGGATTTAGGACTCGTTATAATCGACGAGGAGCAACGCTTCGGTGTGGCACAAAAGGAAAAGCTGAAAGAAGCATATCCTGCCGTAGATGTGCTGACCCTTTCGGCAACACCTATTCCGAGAACACTCAATATGGCGATGTCTGGTCTTCGCGATCTCTCTTCAATAGACGAGGCGCCAAACGACCGACATCCTGTACAGACCTATGTTATGGAGCAGAATAACGGTCTGCTTTTAGAGGCTATAAGAAAAGAACTTCGCCGCGGCGGTCAGGTGTATTATCTGCATAACCGAGTTGAGACTATCGACCGTGTAGCCTTTCGGCTTGCTGAGCAGCTGCCCAATTGCAGAATAGCCACCGCTCACGGAAAAATGAGCGAGGAGCAGTTATCTGATGTATGGAAACGGCTTATTGAGCACGAAATAGACCTGCTTGTCTGCACGACCATAATTGAAACGGGTGTTGACGTTCCAAACGCAAATACCCTCATAATCGAGGATGCCGACCGTTTCGGGCTGTCTCAGCTGCATCAGCTACGAGGAAGAGTAGGACGCTCTCCCAGACGCGCCTATGCCTATTTTTGCTTCAGACAGGGCAGGGGGCTCAGCGAGGTTGCTACCAAACGCCTTGAAGCTATCCGCGAATATACCGAGTTCGGTTCGGGCTTTAAGATAGCGATGCGCGACCTTGAGATAAGAGGCGCGGGAAGTATTCTAGGCGGGGAACAGCACGGAAATATGGAGGCGGTAGGATACGATATGTATCTGAAGCTCCTCGGTGAGGCTATGAGCGAGGAGAAGGGTATCAAGGTAGAGCCTGAGGCTGAATGCACAGTTGACCTAAGTATCTCGGCTCATATTCCCGAAAACTATATTGAAAGCCTTCCTGCGCGTCTTGGAATTTACCGAAGAATAGCCGAGATCAAAACAAACGAGGATGCAGAGGATGTTATAGATGAGCTCTGCGACCGCTTCGGCGAGCCTCCGCGGGTCGTGATGGGACTTATCGATATTGCCCTTTTCAGAAGCCGTGCTTCCCAAAACGGTATCTATGAGATAACACAGACGGGTGATACGCTGAATCTTCGGATTACCGAAATAAAGGAAGAGCAGGTAAATCGGCTTTGTGACGGGCTTAAAGGCAGAGTATCTTTAAATGTTTCGGATAAACCCTACTATTCTGTAAAGCTCAAAAAAGGTCAGAGCACCGCTGACGCATTAAAAGAAATAGCAGCAGTTTTGTAGAGTTTACAATTTTTATGTGGACTTTTGCGGATATATATATTATAATAAATTGAAATAGAATTAACCGTCAGTTGGAGGACGAAAGAATGAAGAATATAAAAAGAACAGCAGCGATTATTCTCGCGCTAATTATGGCTTTCTGTCTGGTTGCTTGCCACCCGAAGGATGAGATCGCAGTATCCTCGGGAGATTACAAGATTACCTCTGCTATGTATTCGTATTTCCTTGTTATGGCAGATATGGAAGCACAGAATTATGTAAGTGAAAATTTTGATACCACTGTCAAGGGCTTTGATTATTACAAGCAGGAGATAGAGGGTAAGAGCTATTCCGATTATGTTAAGGATCAGGCGCTTGAGAACTGCGTGAGAGCCATCGCCTATCAGAAGCTTTGTGCAGAAAAGGGACTGACCCTTGATGCCGAGTCTATTGCAAATGCTGAATATATGGCTCAGTATAATTGGTACTATTACGGCTACACCTACGGTTATCAGTACGGATACGGTGATTTTATGCCGCAGAACGGTGTTAGCTATGACACTTATGTTGAGGCAATGAAGCTCAGCTGTTACGGAGATATTTATTTCAAGAGCATTTATGATGTAGGCGGTGAAAAGGAGGTCGCACAGGCGGATATTCAAACTACGCTTGACGAAAACTATGCCGCAGTTTATCTGATTTCTAAGAGCTATACCGAGAAAGATCTCACTGACGTTAAGGCTGAGCTTGAAAAGTACAAAGAAAGACTCCAGAACGGTGAGGACTTTGAGACCATTAATAAAGAGTTCAAGGAAGCAGAAGGGCTAAAGGCCGATGACACCTCATCAGGCAGTACCTCGTCGGACAGCACTTCTTCAAACAACACCTCATCGGACAGCACTTCGTCGGACAGCACCTCTTCAGACAACACCTCTTCAGACAGCACCTCTTCTGAAGATACTACCGAAGAAGATGCCCCCGAGGATGAGCATATCCAGATCGTGGGAAGCGAAGAAACAGATACTAATTACAAATTCAATAAGTTTGCCGATGTTAAGGCTATGGCTCTTGATGAAGTAAAGCTTATAGATGATAGTGATAACTCTATTATGTATCTTGCAGTCAAGAAGGACATCAATGCTGATGATTATTACAAAACGACACTCAATTCAGATATTCTGTATATTCTTAAAGGTGATGAGTTTTACGAAACGGTAGATGCCTATATGGATTCTCTGGAATATGAAGTAAGCGAATTTGCGATCAATCAGTTCAAGGTGAAAAAAATCAATTACGGTGCATAGACTGACTCTATTAAGCCTAAATTCTCGGACGGAATCGGTTACGATTCCGTCTTTTTTAAAGGAAAATAAAAATGCGTTTAGATAGTAAAAAACAATTAATACTTTTAGCAGGAATCATATTGCTTGTAATGGCGTTTGTTTCTTTGGTGCTTATCTTCGCTGGTAATACAGAGCTTGCCGATACAAAAGTCTCTTCGGACATTAACTCGGTTGGTTCTGAAATATCATCAGAGCAGTCAAGCACAGACCAAATAAGCTCAGAGCTAAGCTCTGAAATAACAAGCTCCGAGGATGAAAAGCTAAAGCTTGATGTCACATCACCGAAAAAGGATGTTACCGTTTATACCGACTCGGTCATAATAAAGGGAAGCGCGGACCCATCTATCCCTCTTTATATTAATGATCAAGAGATAGAGGTCGATGCAAACGGTCTCTTTCTTGAACAAAAAACACTCGCGGTGGGCAATAACTGGTTTACTGTAAAACAGGGCGAGTACGAATATAAATGTGTTGTAAGATACCGTAAGACGGTCATACTTGAAGTAGAACCTGCTAAAAACCTTACTCTTGACGGCGGCTCTATGCTGACCGTTCGTGTCAGAGCCCTTGCCAACAGCACCGTTACCGCAACCTTTAACGGAAAGACACTAACGCTGACCGAAGAGCCTGTAGAAAAGCAGGAGGAGTATTCGGATTACTACGGAAAGTTCGAGATGCCGATAAACTATGAAAAGGATATGAATTACGGAAAAATATCCTTCAAAGCAGTCTCGTCCGCGGGCAGCGGAAATTCGAGCAGCGGACAGATAACCGTAAAGAAAACTAAGAATCCCGAAGAGGAAAATTATTTTATGCCAACGGGAGGAAATTACATAGATGTCGGTCATACATATATTGCCGAGGTAGTCTGCCGTAGCGCCGAAACCTTTAATGCTAATGATACGATTGATCATTCCAGACCGACGAATAATTATCTGCCCAAGGGAACGGTCGACTATTGTTCTTATTATACTAATAAGATAGGCTCGTACGAGCTTAAGACTCTTCGCTATGGAAAGCAGCTTTATCTTGAGACTGAAGGTGCAGGGCAGAATATAAAGGTTTATAAAGGGCAGCTGCCTGATAGGAATAAGGTAAATATAGCATCCTTTTCGTCAGACGGACGTCACAGCACACTCACCCTTAATGTTGATTGGAAGGCACCCTTTTGCCTTGATTTTTATCCCCAGAAATATACCAGCGACGGTAAGAGTAATCTGAGCTATACACTCAAACCGACCGATGCCTCTTTTACATATATGGACATAAATTTCTGTTATGCAGAGGAACTGACGGGCGAAATAGACCTTACGGACAACAAGATATTCAAGAGCTATGAGATTATCAAGAATGAATCAGATTACACTCTTCGTCTGCATCTTAAGAAAAAAGGTATGTTCTATGGCTGGTCGGCTGACTATAACGATGAGGGTCAGCTCGTATTCAGCTTTTTAAACCCCGTAACCCTTGTGCAGGCAGATAATGAATACGGTTATTCATTAGAGGGTATAACCATACTCGTCGATGCAGGTCACGGCGGCAGTCAAAGCGGCACGGACGGCTTTGTAAGCGGCAATTACGAAAAGAAATATACGCTTTTATTAGCAAAGAAGCTACAGACAAGACTTGAAGCGCTTGGAGCCACAGTTATCATGACCCGTACTGAGGACGTTACGGTAGAGGCAATAGACAGAATGGAGCTTCTGAGAGATACGAAGCCTGATTTTGCGATATCTATTCATCGTAATGCGTCCTCGTCCTCCCAACCGCGCGCCTTTAACTCTTATCACTTTAATGCGTTTTCTGCCAATGCCGCGAAGCATATCTATAATGAAACAGAAAACTACTCGGATGAGCAAGGCGGACTCTATAAGGTTACAAAGTGGAGTGGCGTTAAGTGGCACTATTTCTTTCTTTCCCGTTGCACAGAGTGTCCGTCGGTGCTTACTGAAAACGGATTTATGACCAATAAAGAGGAATATTATCAGATAACAGACGATGGATTTAATGAAAGATGCGCCAATGCATTTGTAGCTGGAATTTTTGCGTATTTCAAATCTATACAGTGAAATTTCCATTTGAAAATTTATCAAAAGTATGTTAAAATGAATATGGATACAGATGTAAGTCCAGCAATTTTTGCGTGTAGTCTTATCAAGACTGCACGCTTTTTTATTATGTGGAGGAAATTATGATAAAGGTAAATTCAACCATCATTTACGGCTCCGAGGTCTGCAAGGTGACAGATATCAAAAAGATGACCTTTGGCAAGGTAACGAGGGAGTATTATGTTCTCGCCCCCGTATATGATGAAAAGAATGTCATTTACGCTCCGACAGATAATCCTAGGCTGAAAGAAAAAATGAAGGAAATACTTTCATCCGAGGAGATAATCGAGCTAATACGGAATATGCCCGAAAACGAGAACTTCTGGATTGAGGACGATAATGCGCGTGCCGCCGCTTATAAAGAGACTCTTGAAAAAGGCAACCGCGAGGATGTTATCCGCATAATCAAGACCCTTTACGAGCATAAATGCGAGGTTGAGTCAAGGGGTAAAAAGCTTCATTCAATGGACGAGATACTTTTCCGGCGCGCTGAAAAAATGATATATGACGAATTTGCCCTCGTCCTTGATATAAAAAGGGAAGAGGTCACCCCATTTATTTTAAGACAGATCGAAATTAACCCAGTAAAATAAGAGATAAAATGCTCGTAAAGCTTCGGTTCGCTTTACGAGCATTTTTCACAATAAACAACTATTAATAGTTGTTCTTGTTCTGATCCTTTTTATTCTCGTTCTTCTGGTTGTTGTTTCTATTCTGATTGTTGTTCTGCTGATTGTTTTTATTCTGGTTGTTGTTCTGCTGATTCTGATTGTTGTTCTGGTTTCTATTCTGATCCATTGCTAATTCACCCCTCTTTCAGCATTATTTTGTGAAGAAAACAGAATAATATACAAAACCAAAACCAAATTACAAAAAATGTAAACTTTAACGCTTTAAAGCGTTGACAAAATTGCAAAGTTGTGTTATAATGAATATAATCTCAAAAGGGGAGTTATCTTATGAATAAACTGTTTACAACTGCATATTATTTTGGCTATTATTACGATAATGGCTGATTTTATGCTGTGCAAAGGTTTTTCGTATGTGTTTTCAAAGCCTTGCATATGCAGGGCTTTTATTTTTAATATAATTTCTTGGAGGAATTATTTATGATAGTAGTATTAAAACAAAGCTGTAATGAAAATCAGATGCTTGAAGCTATAAAGGCTATGGAAGCGGGCGGAGTCAAGGTAATGATATCAAAGGGTGTCGATACCACCATTCTCGGTGCAGAGGGCAATGCATCAAAAATAGATGATGAGATGCTTTCGCAGCTTCCGGGTGTCGAGCGTGTCATGCGTGTTTCCGAGCCCTACAAAAAGGCTAACCGCAAATATCATCCCGACGATACCGTAGTTACCCTTCGCAATAATAAGTCTATCGGCGGAGAGGTCCTCTCGCTTATAGCCGGACCATGCTCAGTCGAAAGCCGTGAGCAGATAATCGGCATTGCCAAAAGAGCAAAGGCATCTGGCGCCACTGCCCTTCGCGGCGGCGCTTTCAAGCCCAGAACATCGCCCTATGCTTTCCAAGGACTTGAGGACAGAGGAATTGAGCTTTTGATAGAAGCCAAAAAGGAAACAGGGCTTCCCATAGTTACCGAAATAATGTCGACCGATAAGCTTGAGCTTTTTGAAGAAAATGTCGACATTATTCAGGTCGGCGCACGCAATATGCAGAACTTTGACCTTTTAAAACAGCTCGGTCATCTCTCAAAGCCGATACTTCTCAAAAGAGGGCTTTCCTCAACTATCGAAGAATGGCTTATGTCTGCCGAATACATTATGGCAGGCGGAAATAATAATGTAATTCTCTGTGAGCGCGGTATTCGCACCTTTGAGACCTACACCAGAAATACCCTTGATCTGTCGGCAGTTCTGGCGGTGAAGCAGCTTTCACACTTGCCTGTAATCGTCGATCCGTCTCACGCTTGCGGAAAGGCGTGGATGGTAGAGAGAATGGCTATGGCGGCCGTAGCCGCGGGCGCGGACGGACTGATAATTGAGGTCCATAACGACCCGAAAAACGCACTCTGTGACGGCGCGCAGTCTATAACCCCCGACGATTTTGACACCCTCGTCGGCAAGCTCGGAATAATTTCTGGCTGTGTAGGAAAGAGAGTATAAAAATAAGAACTGAGGGAATCCTCAGTTCTTATTTTTTACTTAAAGTGAAATAATTTTTCAGCGTTTTGGCGTGTGGCGGTCAGGACCTCATTTGTCGTAATGCCCTTTATCTCAGCCAGAGCCTCGGCGACATATATAATAAGAGAAGAATTGTTAGTCTTACCCCTTTTCGGCTCGGGAGAAAGATAGGGAGCATCAGTCTCAAGGAGAATATAATCCAGCGGAATATCAGCCGCAACCTCTTTGAGCTTGCGCGAATTCTTAAAGGTCAGCACGCCGCCGACACCTATATACATACCCATTTTGACAAGCTCACGTGCGGTTTCCACACTGCCTGAAAAGCAGTGAAAAACACCGTTCGGTCGGTGTTCGCGGATAATCTCCATAGTGTCTGCGTGAGCATCGCGATCGTGGATAATAACGGGAATATTATGCCGTTTTGCAAGCTCTAATTGCAGACGGAAGGCCGCCTTTTGCTCGGCGATATAGGTCTTATCCCAATAATAATCAAGACCAATTTCACCGACGGCGACTACCTTTTTATGGCTCAGCATATTCTCAATAGCCGCTATATTTATCTCTCCCTGAACACTGCAGGGGTGGTATCCCACCGCAGCGTAAATATGGGAATATTTTTCGCTGAGTGCGATACAGTCAAGACTCGTCTGATCTGAGCAACCGCAGTTTATTATTTTAGATACTCCAAAAGAAGGAAGTTTGGTCAGAAGCTCATCACGGTAGCAATCAAATTTTGAGTCGTTAAAATGTGCGTGGGTGTCGACAATACTGTCGGGAGGGGCAGATTTTTCGGGTACGGGATACATCATCTTATCTTACTTCCTGCGGGGACATCGTTTAAAAATATGACCTTGACATCATCTTCTCCTGCTTCTGCCGCCAGAATCATACCCGCGCTTTCAACTCCGCAAAGGGTAGCTGGCTTGAGGTTAGAAACAAGTATAACAGTCTTACCGACAAGTTCATCAGGGGTGTACCATTTGGCGATGCCTGACGCTACGGTTCTGTCCTTGCCACTGCCGTCATCAAGGGTGAGCTTTAAAAGCTTCTTAGCCTTTTTCACAGGTTCACAAGCCTTTATCTTAGCGGCTTTTAGCTCGACCTTCATAAAGTCTTCTATCGTAATTTCGCTAATCTTTGCAACATTTGCAGCCTCTTCCTGTGCAGCTTTTGCAGCTTCAGCCTCGGCGGCGATTTCCGCAAGCACTTTTTCTGCGTCAAGACGTGCGAAGAGGGGAGAAGCCTCGCCTACAGAATATTCCTTTACTGCGCCGAAAACAGTATTGTTTGCAGAGCAGCCGAGCTGTGCGGCAATTTTCTCTGCCGCCTCGGGAATGATGGGAGAAAGCATAATTCCGATAAGGCGGATACATTCAAGAAGATTATAGAGAACACACTCAAGATAATCCTTTTTCTCTTCGTCCTTTGCAAGAGCCCAGGGCATAGTTTCGTCAATATACTTATTGCAACGCTTTGCAAGATTCATAACCGCCTCGCAGGCATCGGCATTATGGTAAATGTCCATAGCCTTGGTATATTCTGAAACAGCCTCTGCCGCAGCAGCAAGAAGCTCGTTATCGCAGTCGTTATTATAAGTTTTTGCAGTCAC
>JAZNTG010000031.1:0-3185 GCA_045591645.1 Acutalibacteraceae bacterium
AAAAAACGGGATATAGTAGGTGTTTTCGATATGGATAACACTACTGTTATGAAAGCAACACGAAATTTTCTTAATTTAGCCGAAAAAAACGGCGAGGCAGTGACTTTATCCTATGAACTTCCGAAATCCTTTATCGTTTGCAAAAATAAAAAGCAACCAAAAAAAACGGTATATATTTCACAAATTACACCCCAAACACTTCTAAAGAGAAGTGAAGATAAATTTTAGTCGGTCAACGACCGACACCATTCCCTTGGCCCCGGGCACTTTGCCCTCGGCCCTAAAAAAAGGAGATAAAAATGAGTAACGAAATCGAGAAAACCACCATTGTCACCGAGAGTTACGACGAAAACTCAATACAGGTCTTAGAGGGACTCGAAGCGGTAAGAAAGCGCCCCGGTATGTATATCGGATCTACAGGAGAGCGCGGTCTTCACCACCTTGTATATGAGATAGTTGATAACTCTATCGACGAGGCACTTGCCGGCTACTGTGATAAGATCACTGTCGAGATACTTGACGACGGAATTATCCGTGTAACCGATAACGGACGTGGTATCCCTGTCGGTATAAATCCTCAAAAGGGTATTCCGACAGTCACGGTCGTATTTACCATTCTTCACGCGGGAGGTAAGTTCGGCGGCAGCGGATACAAGGTCTCTGGAGGACTTCACGGTGTTGGTGCGTCGGTCGTTAACGCACTCTCAAGCTGGCTTGAGGTAGAGGTCAAGGACGGAGCTCATATTTATAAGCAGAGATATGAAAAGGGTAATATTGTAACAGACCTTGAGGTCATAGGAGACTGTGACACTACAGGTACCACCGTTACCTTTAAGCCTGACCCGACTATTTTTACAGATACAACCACCTATGATTACGATATTCTTTTAAACCGACTTCGCGAACAGGCTTTTCTGAATGCAGGAATACGTATTGTGCTCGAAGACAAGCGCACAGATGTTTTTGAACCTCGTACGGACGATCTTTGCTATGAGGGCGGTATAAAGGAGTATGTTGATTATCTCCGTCAGGGCATAAAGAAGGATCCTATTTCCGATATAATTTATCTTTCGGGCACTCGCGGAGACTCCACTGCCGAGATTGCTCTTATGTGGTCTACCGCTTATGACAATAAGATAATGTCCTTTGCCAACACACTGCATACTATAGATGGTGGTACTCACGAGCAGGCTTTCCGTCAGACTGTAGCAAGAGTTGTAAATAAATACGCCCACGATTTTAAAAAGCTGAAGGTCGATTCCGACAACCTCAAGGGTGAGGATATTATGGAAGGACTTATCGCTGTTGTTTCGGTCAAGCTTGCCGACGCACAGTTTGAGTCACAGACCAAGGCAAAGCTCGGTAACACCTCTATCGGACAGATGGTGCGTGAGCTTATAAACGATCAGCTTTACAGATACTTAGAAGAGCATCCTACAGATGCTAAAATCGTGATTGATAAGGCTATCGCCGCATCAAATGCACGTGAAGCCGCGCAGAAGGCGCGCGACGCTTCCCGTAACAAGTCGGGCATCGGCGGTAAGACCAGAATGCCCGAAAAGCTGAAGGACTGTATTTCGGACGACCCGACAAAGACTGAAATTTACATCGTCGAGGGTGACAGTGCAGGCGGCTCTGCCGTTGAGGGCAGAAATTCTACCTATCAGGCAATTCTTCCTCTCTGGGGTAAGATGCTGAATGTTGAAAAGGCGCGAGAAGACAAGGTATACGGAAACGATAAGCTGACCCCCGTTATCGTGGCGCTCGGCACGGGAATCGGTGAGAATTTTGATATTTCGAAGCTTCGCTATGATAAAATTGTTATTATGGCCGATGCCGACGTAGACGGTTCTCATATTAGAACCCTTCTTCTCACCTTCTTCTTCCGCTATATGCCCGAGCTTATAGAGACGGGTCATATTTATCTCGCACAGCCTCCTCTTTTCAGAGTTTCTAAGGGCAAGCAGCACTTTGATGCATTTACCGAAGAGGAAAAGGCTGAATATATCGAGCGTCTCGGCGGCACTGCAGACGTTCAGCGTTATAAGGGTCTCGGTGAGATGGACCCCGATCAGCTTTGGGAGACCACGCTGAACCCCGAAACGAGAACCTTCCTTCGTGTCACTATGAGCGATGCCGAGATGGCAGACCAGACATTTACAATGCTTATGGGCGAAGAGGTAGAGCCCAGAAAACAATTTATTGAAGAAAATGCGGTATTTGCTACCGATTTAGACATTTAAAGAAAGGAGAGAGCAAAATGGCTAAACAGGAAAAGGTTTACTGGCCCGAAAGTGAAGAAACTAAAATAGTCCCTGTCGAGATTGTAGACGAAGTTAAGGGCAGTATGCTGCAGTACGGAATGAGCGTACTTGTAGGACGCGCTCTCCCCGACGTGCGTGACGGCTTAAAGCCTGTTCACCGCCGTATCCTTTATACAATGTATGAAAACGGATTGACTCCCGACAAGGCATACCGTAAGTGCGCCGATACAGTCGGTGCTGTGCTCGGACGTTACCATCCCCACGGTGACTCGTCTGTTTATGACGCAATGGTCAGAATGGCACAGGACTTCTCCCTTCGCTATCCTCTTATAGACGGACACGGAAACTTCGGTAATATTGACGGCTATCCCGCCGCCGCCTACCGTTATACCGAGTCCAAGATGAACAGACTCTCTCTTCATATGCTTGACGACATCGACAAGGATACAGTCGATTTTGCGCCGAACTATGATGACCGACTGAAAGAGCCTACTGTCCTCCCCGTTCGTTTCCCGCAACTGCTTGTTAACGGTTCTTCAGGTATTGCTTTCGGTATGGCGACCGAAATACCGCCTCATAACCTTGGCGAGGCTATTGACGGTATGTGCTACCTTATCGACAACCCCGAAGCAGAACTTTCCGACCTTTGTGAGTATATAAAGGGACCCGACTTCCCAACAGGCGGAATTATTATGGGAAGAGCAGGCATCCGTGCCGCTTATGCAACCGGTAAGGGTAAGATTGTCGTTCGAGGCAAGGCTGAAATTGAGGAGATGTCAAACGGTAAATTCCGCATTGTCATTACCGAAATTCCCTACAAGGTAAGAAAAGAAGCCCTTGTTAAGAAAATATATGACCTCGCCGCTGAAAAGAGGGTCGAGGGAATTGACGATGTTGTCGACTACTCCTCAAAGCGTGACG
>JAZNTG010000032.1:0-22355 GCA_045591645.1 Acutalibacteraceae bacterium
TTTGGCGGAGAAGGAGGGATTCGAACCCTCGAACCACTTTTAATGGTTACACGATTTCCAATCGTGCGCGCTCGACCAGCTACGCGACTTCTCCATAGGATCGAGATACATTATACATACTCCGACGAGAAAAATCAAGTATTTTTTTAAATTAATATAATTTTGCCATAAACTTAATTTTTTCTTTTATCATACTGCGAAGTGATGCAGGGGATATGACTTCTATATCGCCGCCGAATTGCATTATCCATCCTATAAGTCCTTCGCTTTGGAGGGCTTTCACTCGGAAAGAAAATTTTCCGTCGGTGCGATCGATTATATGTATATTCTCAGAAAAACGGTCGACCGCCTGTTCAAGAAGCCGTTCTCTGCAGCGCAGCTCTATCTCGGCAAGCTGTCCGCCGAACATATTAAAGGTCTTTGATGCGTAATCGGCAGTATCAAATCTGTCAGTATAGGGACTTACCTCACTGAAATGGCGGTAAGGCTCCGAGGTCTCTGTTACCGACTTCATTTTATCGAGTCTAAGATGCATAAGATTGTCGTACTTTTCATTGTTGCAGACAAGATAATAATGGTCCTCGGTCCAGATAAGCGCATATGGACTTACCTTAAATAGCTTCTCGGTATCGATGATATTTCTGCCTTCGCCGAGCTTTCTTGTGATATATCTGAGTGTCAGTTTTCTGCCGCTTTCTATAGCCTGACGGGCGGTGTCTATACTGATATAGATCTCCTCATTATCGCACTTATGCTTAAAGTCGATGTAAGTGGATTTTTCTCTGATTTTGGCTTGTTCTCCCGACATCATAGCGTCCAGCTTGGAAACGAGCTCGCGTGTCTTTTTGGGTGTAATGAAATCTGCTGCCTGAACAGCATCGCCGAGCAGATATATTTCGGGTATTTCAAACTCGCGCGATGCAAGAAATACACCCGAGCGCGGAGAACGGGTCTTTATAATGTCATAGCCGTAGAAAATAAGATTTTCAAGATCGTCATAGATTGCCTTTCGCTCGGCAAAAATACCGTAATCCTCAAGATAACGGCAGATCTCAGTAGCGTTCAATGGATGCTCCTCGTCTGAATACTTTTTAAGGATATCAATAATATAAAGTATCTTCAGTTTTCCGTTTCTTCTTGCTTCCATTTTTGTATCCTTTCCGAAAACTCATCGTATGAATAAAGAGAATTAAGCGCTTCAAGCAGGGTATTGCTCGGAAGTGGCGGGAGATCCAAATATCTGCAAAACGCTTCTCTTTTTTTGCGGCTGTTCTCACCGCCGCTTATTCCCGCGCGGTAAAGGTCGGCCTTAGTAAGCTTTCTGCCTTTTTCTTTTACGGAAAGGTGGGTGATGCCTGATTTTTCTATCGCTTGGATAATTATAGTGTCATCGGTCCCCTCAACACCTAGAAGGCCCTCGGCGCTCAGCCTTGCTTTACGGCGTTCCTTACCTGCTACGGGAGGAAGATAAATGTTTTCCACTTGACCGTTTTTAACAATGTTGCAGATATGCCGCCTTATCATCTGACCTGCATAGTCCGAATCGGTCATTATAACGATACCGCAGCTTTCAGCTAATAGACGTATTAGCTCACGCTTCTCTTTATCTTTAAAAATGCGAAAGCCGTCTGTTGTGATTATCGTTGCATCAAGAATATTCGAGAGCCGTATTTTATCATATTTTCCTTCGACGATAACCGCCTGTTTCAGTTTAATCAAGTGCTTCACCGGTCTTCATAATATAAATAAGCTTGACGATAAGCTGCTCCATAATGATGCGCTCGTTTGAAGAATAGCTTTTGATCTTTCGGTCGGCATCAAGCAGAGCTTTGAAGGAAAGGTCAAGCTTTTTGTAGTCATAACGACGAAGGTTATCTCCCGCGCGTCTCAGCACAAACTCTCTGCCCTTCATTTTAAAATCCGCAGCGACCTGCTCAGGGCGCAGTCCCGAATCCTTTGCGGCGGCGGCCCTGAACATATCCACAAAAGCGGAGGAAATGTTGAAAACAATAATTTCGGGCGCTAACTTCATAAATAAAAGATCGTCAAGAAGGGCCAGAGCACCTGCGGTATTGCCTGAGATTATCCTTGTCGAAAGGTCATAAACCGACGCTTCTACACTCTTTACGGCAACGCGATCGATCATATCCTTTGTTATTTCCGAACGGTTTGCAAAAGCGCACAGCTTTGTAAGCTCATTTACTAATATCTGAGTTTCGGCAGAGCAGATATCAATAAGATAACCTGCGTTTTGAGGGGAGAGAATACAGCCTTGTTTTTTAGCTGAGAGTGAGAGGCTACGCGCCAGTTCATCTTTTGTGCGATGATCGAGAAGTACCGATACACCGCCGACGCTTTCAGATGCAGCTATAAGTTTTTTTATTCTGTCGGATTTTTTCAGATCAATTGTTACAGTATCAAAGTATAATACAAAAACCGAGGTTTCGTAACGATCACCTGCAAGTGAGAGCAGACGTTCAAAATCATTTTTGCCGCAGCCGTCAATATCAAAATCGGTAAGGATGACGCATTTTCGATCAGCCATTACAGGAAAGCCGTTAAGCTCATCGTAAACATCCTGAAGATTACAAGAAGCCTCAAAATGAAACAGATTAAGGTCGTCATCGCCGACAGAAGCCTTGATGATATGGTCAACCGCCTGTTTTTTAAGGAAACCGTCATTACCGAATATAATGTATATCGAGCACAGAGCACCCGAGTCAAGCGAGGTTTTTAGAGCCTTTTCCGAGAGTGGCATTTTCATCCTTCCTTTCTTTTAATTTTTTGTTATAAAATAGCCATAGAGTAAAAACTGCTGCTGCCGAAAAAACAAAGCACAAAGGAGTGTATTCGAGGTCGATAACCAGCACAAAAATATCGGTAGATCCGAAAAAGCTGATAATACTGTTTATATATACCGAAAATACTTCAGATATCATAATGAGCGGTGAGGAGAAAACAGAAGCTATCGGCAATAGGGAAAGGAGCATGGCTAAAGAGGTTAAAATCAGTGCAAGCTCTACTGATGTTGCGATAAGCAAAGTCACCAGAGGCGATATTATAGAAGTGTATCCGTAGTAATAAACGGATATCGGTAATACGCATATGAAAGCCGAAACCGATACTATAATAACATCCAAAGCGGAATTAAGAAATTTCGAAAATTTGCAGGTAAATCTTAGCTTTTCGGTCAAAAATTTTATCATTGGTGCGACAAATAACACGCCGAGTGTTGCAGATACCGAAAGCAGGAAAGCCGTACTGCCTGCGACAAACGGATTAAATAGTACCATTACGGTCACGGCAAAGCCAAGAGAATTCATAGGATCGGCTTTACGGCTTATGAGAGAAGCAGACAGCATAATGACGCTCATAATTGCAGAGCGTATCGCTGAGGTATGAAAATTACATATCATAACCAGGACGAAAATAAGTAAAATTATAATAAATACGGCAAGCTTTCGTTTTAGCTTCAATTTGCTGAAGAGATTTAAAACTGCACCGCTTATAATACTTAAATGCATACCCGAAACAACTAAGATATGGGTAACACCGCAAAGCTTGGTTTTCTCGTAGAGATTATTTGATATATGCTCTCGGTCGCCAGTAAGGAGAGCTATAAGTACGGCACCGTTATCGCCGCGAACATCTTTAAAAATTTCATTCTTTATATAAAGCCGTAGTTCTCCGAGCGTTGAGTAAAATTTTGAATCTTTTTTCACTATCGAATTGACCGACAATGCCGTAGCAGAAACAAATATTCCGTTTGAAAGGTTATGGCTTTTATACGAATCGGATAATTCGCTGAGACATACGGTCATATTTACGCTATCACCTATTTCAAGGCCGAGATTATCCGAGGACAAGGCGCATTTGAATTCGCCACCCAGCAAAGGGTGCTCACCCTTCAGGTAATAGTAGGCGTTGTCTAGGTATGTATACGGCTCGCTGGTGACAGTAACCTTAATGTCGGCTTTGGTATCGGCTAAAAGGCTCACAGGTGTGTAAATATATTGAACGGTAAAGAGTGAGGATATTAAAACAAGCGCAATAGTTACCGAAAAGACAAAATAGTTTGAGTTAGCCGAGACCTTCTTTTTCAATAATGTGTACATCAAAACGATACAAACCAAAAAACACAGTATCAAAAGCAATATCGGTGTTCGGCTACAGCGAAGAGTGATTGCGGAAATAATAAGTGAGAGAATACCTGTTAAGATAAATGGTCTTTTCATATAAGCTTTAAAATAAATCCCCGTATGTTAACGGGGATTAGTTTTATTTAAAGAAAAGCGGCAGCGGCTCGAGATAGATTATGTCGTCGCGGTCTTTGGCATCACCCTCGGCAAGCACTGCGCAGGTAGCGGCTTCGATTCCACCTGCTTTTTGCAGCAGCTCGCGAACGGCGGTGAGAGACTCGCCTGTGCTGATTACATCGTCAACGATGAGCACTTTTTTGCCATTTATAAGCTCAACTTCATCCTCACCGAGATAAAGAGTCTGCTCCTTCTGGGTAGTAATAGAGGTTACCGACACATGCACGGGATTGCCCATATAGACCTTAACTCCCTTGCGGGCAACGATATAAGGCTTGCCCGATTGCCTTGCCATTTCATAAGCAAGCGGAATGCTCTTAGCCTCGGGAGTAAGTATATAGTCGAATTCAGGTGCTTTTTCGAGCAACTTTTCAGCCGCGGCAACCGTTATTTCAACATCACCAAAAAGGATAAAAGCTGCAATATCAAGTTTATCGCTTACGGGAAACTTTTTAAGATCCCTATCAAGACCCGCAATTTTCATAGAATGAAATTCTGCCATTTTTCTTTACCTCGCTTTAAAAGTTTTCGCGATTAGCCGGGAGGCCACTGGAGATTTCTGCGGGCAAGCAGATGGAAATGAATGTGTCCTACCGTCTGTCCGCCCTCTTCTCCGCAGTTGTTAACAACGCGGAAGCCTTTTTCAAGGTTTTCATTTTTTGCAATAATGCTGATAGCCTCGAAAACATCGGCTACAAGAGCTTTGTTTTTACTGTTTATATCTGCGGCGCATTTTATATGCTCTCGAGGAATAACGATAGCGTGGAAGGGCGCCTTGGGGTCGATATCCGCAAAAGCATACACCTTTTCGTTTTCATATATCTTTGTCGATGGGATTTCACCCGCGGCTATTTTACAAAATAAGCAATCCATATTATTCACCTAACATATCAGCAATTATCTGCTTTGCCGCTTCTATGGCTTCGGCAGCCTTAGAAACATCTTTACCGCCTGCCATAGCGCTGTCGGGCTTACCGCCGCCGTTACCGCCTGTAAGACGCGCAACCTCGCGGACGATATTTCCTGCATTTGCGCCTTTCTTTACTGCTTCTGCTCCGCATGCTGCACAGAAGGTGAGCTTTTCGCCCATAACTGAGCCGAAAATGCAAACAGAAGCGGGGTTGTCGCCCTTTACCTTGTCGCACATTGTACGAAGCTCGTTTGCAGCGGTATTCTGCAGAAGAGCGGCAATGATCTTAATACCATTCTTTTCTTCTGCAGAAGCCAGAAGGTCGTTTATTTTAGAGCCTGCAAGCTTTGCTTCAAGGGCTTCAATCTTTTTGTTAGCCTCGCGAAGCTCTGAGGCAAGAGCGGCGGCACGTGTGGCAATTTCTAAAGCGTTATTGCTCTTGAGAACGGCCGCAGTTTCATCAATAGTGTCCTTATATTTATAGAGAAGTTCGAGAACATTTGCGCCCGTTACAGCCTCTATACGGCGAACACCTGCGGCAACGCTCGACTCAGAAACGATTTTGAAAAGACCGATTTTAGCGGTGTTGTCAACATGTGTACCTCCGCAAAGCTCGGTCGAGAAATCCCCTGCCTTGACAACGCGTACGATATCGCCGTACTTTTCTCCAAAGAGAGCCATTGCTCCGAGAGCCTTTGTCTCTGCTATCGGCATTTCGCGATTCATAACCGTGGTACCCTCAAGGATAGCATCATTTACAAGAGCCTCAACCTTTGCGATTTCTTCGGGTGTTAAAGCCGAGAAATGAGTGAAGTCGAAACGGGTAACGTTTTCGCTGACAAAGGAGCCTGCCTGCTCAACGTGGGTACCGAGAACTTTACGTAAAGCTGCCTGTAAAAGGTGAGCGGCGGTGTGGTTTCTTCTGATAGCGCTTCTGCGCTCGGTATCAATTTCTGCAGTAACTGTATCACCGACCGAGATATTACCCGATTCTACAGTTGCAATATGAGTAAAGATACCGCCTGTGGTCTTTGTGGTATTTTCAACCTTTATGGTAGCGGATGCGGAGACGATAACACCTGTATCTCCGACCTGACCTCCGCCCTCGCCGTAGAAGGGGGTACGATCAAGCACGATAACTGCCTTTGCACCCTCGCCTGCCACTTCAGCAAACTTGCCATCGGTTACGATAGCTAAAACCTTAGCCTCAGCGGTATTTTCGATATAGCCTACAAAATCTGTAGCGGTAATACCGTCAAATGTGAGTCCGTCACTCTTCCAGCTTTCAGCATCAGCCGCCTTGCGTGAAGAACGGGCAAGCTCGCGCTGCTGCTTCATAAGCTCATTAAAGCGGTCCTCATTGACCGTCATATTCTTTTCGGCTAAAATATCCTTTGTAAGGTCAAAGGGGAAGCCATAGGTATCATAAAGCTTGAAAGCATCATCGCCCGAAAGCTCGCCACCCTTAGCCGTAAACTCTTCAAGTATATCAAGACCCTGGTCGATGGTCTTTGCAAAAGCAGCCTCTTCATTGGAAATAACCTTAAGAATAAACTCTTTTTTATCAACAAGCTCGGGGTAAGCAGACTTGTTTTCGCCGATAACTACCTCTACCATATCGCAGAGGAAAGCCTTGTTGATGCCGATAAGCTTGCCGTGGCGTGCCGCTCTGCGAATAAGACGGCGGAGAACATAGCCTCTGCCCTCGTTGGAGGGAATAACACCGTCGCTTATCATAAAGGTTGAGCTTCTTGCGTGGTCGGTGATAGCGCGGATAGAAATATCTGTATTCTTATCTACACCATAGGTCTTACCTGAGAGTTCGCAAACCTTGTCAAGTATCTTTCTGACGGTATCGACCTCAAACATATTGTCAACCGACTGCATTACGCAGGCAAGACGCTCAAGACCCATACCGGTATCGATGTTCTTGTGCTCGAGCTCGGTGTAGGTGCCGTCACCCATATTGTTGAACTGAGTGAAAACATTGTTCCAGATCTCCATATATCTGTCACATTCACAGCCGGGCTTACAGTCAGCACTACCGCAACCATACTTTTCACCGCGGTCAAAATATATCTCAGAGCAGGGTCCGCAGGGACCTGTTCCGTGCTCCCAGAAGTTATCTGCCTTGCCAAGGCGGACGATATGAGCCTCGGGCACACAGATCTTATCGCGCCAGAGAGCATAAGCCTCATCATCCTCCTCATAAACAGAGGGCCAGAGAAGGTCAGCGGGGATCTCTAAAGTCTCGGTCAAAAACTCCCAAGCCCACGGAATAGCCTCGTTCTTGAAATAATCTCCGAAGGAGAAGTTTCCGAGCATCTCAAAATATGTTCCGTGACGTGCAGTGTGACCGACTCTTTCAAGGTCGGGAGTACGGATGCACTTCTGGCAGGTAGTAACTCTATTTCTCGGGGGAGTGACCTCACCTGTAAAGTATTTTTTCATCGGCGCCATACCCGAATTTATAAGTAAAAGTGACTTGTCGCCCTGAGGAACAAGGGAGAAGCTGGGAAGTCTTAAGTGTCCCTTGCTCTCAAAAAACGAAAGATATTTTTCTCTTAAATCGTTAAGGGATGTCCATTGCATAGTTATCGTCCTCTTTTTTGGGAAAATTATATTTTTACATAGATAATATTATTATATACGGGTCACAATATTTTGTCAATAAATGAAAGACCGCAATCGGTAAAGATTGCGGTCTTATCGATTAATTCTTTTTATCCATCTGTCGGATAAATTTAAAGGTTTCATCTTCGCCCTTTTCGGCGAGCATGCGAAGGAGCATTTCAAGCGTTTCCGCCGTCTCAGGGTGCATACTGAGCCTTGCGTTTCCGCGAAGAAAATAATTTATCGGATGCTCATCGGTATAATTCTCGCCCTGATAGGTCTTACTTGCGGCAACACGGTCGCAAAACATCTCAATAAGATATTTTGTCGGCATTTTTACAGGCTCATATCTTTTGGTGGCAGGGTTTACATCATTCCAATACTCGAAATGGTGGCGGTTTCGCCCCTTGTGGTGAAGCCAGGCTTTTGAATATCCGAAAAGCTCACGCTCGCGCTCATTAGGACTTCGGTTGCCAAGGTAATATTTCGCTCCTGTGAAGAATTCCACAGGAGAAAACTTCGAGAGGTCATGAAGAAGTCCGCGCATCAAAATCCCCGCTTTAAAGCAGTGCTTTATTACAAGATGTCGGTGGTGGCAGATGACCTTTAAATGTTTTATCGGATGCATCATTTTATATCAAAAAAGTCCTTAAATTTTGAAAGTTTTTCCTCTGCGGCAGCTTTGGTTTCACCGCAGATGCAGTAATAAACCTTGCACTTCGGCTCGGTACCTGAGGGACGAACCGCTACAAAGCTGCCGTCGGCAAAGTTGAAGCGGAGAACGTTTGAGGGAACGAAGTCTTCGGGGGGACTAAGCAAAAAGTCGTCGATAGACGCTACCTTTACACCTGCAACCTCGCTCGGCGGGTCGTTTCTGTAAGCTGTGAGCACAGCCGCCATCTTGTCGTTTCCGTCAATACCGGGGAAATAGGTCGAGGACTGTGCATCGACATAGTAACCGAGGCTCTTGAAAATGTCCTCAAGAACATCGACGAGGGTCTTGCCCTGCTTTTTGTAGTAAGCGGCGGCCTCGCATATCATAAGGGATGCCTGAACAGCGTCCTTATCTCTTGCGAAATCGCCTATAAGACAGCCGTAGCTTTCCTCATAGCCGAAAACATATTTCTTGTCGCCAAGAGTGTTGTGCTTCTGGATCTTGTCACCGATAAACTTAAAGCCTGTAAGACACTTTTCAACCTCTACACCAAAGCTTTTGGCAACCATATCTCCGATAGGAGAGGTAACTACCGTGTTTATCATAACGGCATTATCAGGCAGAGAGCCTTCTTCCTTCATACGGGTGAGGATATAGTGAAGAATAACCGCGCCTGATTGGTTGCCTGTCATAAGTTCATAGCGTCCGTCGCCGCAGTTGATAACAGCGCCGAGACGGTCGCAGTCGGGGTCGGTCGCAATAGCGAGGTCGGCATCTCGCTCACGCATTAGGGCGATAGCCTCTTCATAAGCCACCGTCATTTCAGGGTTGGGACTCTTAGTGCCTGAAAAATCGGGGTCGGGCTCACACTGAGAAAGTACGGGCAGAACAGTATAGCCCGCCTCATCAAGGACATCGCGCACGGGAATGTTACCCGTTCCGTGCTGGGGGGTATAGACAACTCTTATCGGCTTTTGTTCACCGTCATCATCAAACTGTAAAGCGAGCACTTCCTCATAGTAAACGTCATCTATCTCATCAAGTACAAACTCGCAAAGGTCGCCTGCCTCCGCGATAGAAAGACACTTAACCGAAAGCTCATCCTCGACCTCGCCGACATACTTTGCAACCGCGTCGGCAAGATGGGGCACAAGCTGACATCCGTTAGAATCATAAAGCTTATATCCGTTATATTCGGGGGGATTGTGGGAAGCGGTTATCATAACTCCGCCGAAACAGCCGAGATAGCGTACGGCAAAGGAAAGCTCAGGAGTGGGGCGAAGCTCGGAAAAAATGTAGGACTTTATTCCGTTGGCCGCAAGAACACCTGCGGTTACCTCGGCAAACTCACGGCTGCAGTGACGGTTATCGTAAGAAATAACAACGCCGTCCTCTTTTGCCTTGCCACCGCATGACAGAATATATTTGGCATAACCCTCGGTAGCCTTGGAAACGGTGTAACGGTTCATACGGTTTGAGCCTGCACCGATGACACCTCTGATCCCTGCTGTACCGAATTCAAGCTCCTTGTAAAAGCGGTCGTTTATTTCGGTTTCATTTCCCTCTAAAGAGTTGAGCTCTTTTGCAGTAGCTTCGTCTGAATTATTTATCCAATGTAAATATTTTTGTTTAAGATCCAAAACAGACACCCCTAGAAATTTAATATAATTCAGTATATCAAAAAAATGCTTACTTTACAATACTAATCTTCGCAAATTTCTTCGACAAACCATCTTGTTTCCTCTAAAAAAAGATAAGTTTCTCGGTTATTTATACGGCAGGTATATCTTATCCCTGCGCCGCCCGCCTTTAAGGATGCGGCGCGGCGGATGTCGAGCACACGATCGATAAAAAATACCGAGCCGTCATGCCAATTTATCTTAATGGGAATTATCTTACCGTCGGTGTCAAATCGCGCCACAACATCGACATACCTTTTTCTGTAATTCATCCAAACCACCCTTCAGGGTGGATCCTGTGATCGTCGTATGGCGAGAAGTCCGTAAGAGAGGCTTCTTTTAAAAGACTCGCCCGTTTTACACAGCCGCTGCCAAAACGAAATTTCAGCCGATCCACCGTTTCTTCAATTGTTTTTTCCTTTTCTTCCTTTTGAGCGTTTCCGAAAATATCAAACTGTACTGATTGGTCTAAGGGGCAGAGGTCTGATGCGGCTATACCGATACTTCGTATGCAAAAAGGGGGGTTAAGGCTTGCGTAAATCATTTTCATACCGTATTTTACGAGCGCGTTTGATGAGCCGATGGGGTTATCTAGGGCTGTTTGTCTTGTAAAAGAGGAAAGGTTGGCGTCCCTTACCCACACCGATACGTTACGGCAGAGCATTCCGTGTTCCCGAAGCCTCCTTGCTACACTGTCAGCAAGCACCATAAGGGTTAGATTGATATCCTCAAAGCTTACAAGATCGCGGGGTGCGGTGACCGAATTTCCAATGGATTTTATATTGCGTGAATCATTCATATGACTAACAGGGGTCTGCTCATTTCCGCTCGCAAAATCGTGCAGCATAATACCGTTTTTACCTAAAAAAGAAGTAAGGCTCTCTATAGTTGAATTCGCAATATCTCCGATGGTAAAAATACCGCGCGAAGCAAGCTTTTTTTCGGTTGCACGGCCGACATATAAAAGATCCCTCGCAGGTAGAGGGTAGACAAGCTTCTTATAGTTTTCTCTTGAAAATACAGTTACAGCATCGGGCTTTTTATAGTCAGAACCCAGCTTAGAAAATATCTTGTTCCACGAAACACCCACCGATACCGTAATACCGAGTTCGCGCTTTACCTGACGGCGTATTTTGTCGGCTATCACATATCCGCTTTGTCCGTTTTCTACATCAGAAGTAACATCAAGCCAGCATTCATCAAGTCCGAAGGACTCAATAAGATCGGTATATTCGGAATATATCTCCCGAGCCATCTTTGAAAAACGGACATAAAGAGGATAATTGGGAGGTACAACCACAAGGTCGGGACATTTCTGTTTTGCTTGCCAGATAGGCTCAGCTGTTTTGACACCGTATTTTGCGGCATTCTGATTGGCGGTCAGCACGATCCCGTGCCGTTTTTCTGCATCTCCGCCGACAGCTACGGGTAGATGTCTTATTTCAGGACGGTGCAGACATTCCACCGAGGCAAAAAACTTATTACAGTCAACGTGAAGCACAGTTCTGTCCAAAGTCTCACTCCCTATAAAAGAACAAATGTTCGGTAAAATTATAATACTACTCAAAAACAGAAAAGTCAAGAAATAAAATTCAGGAAAAAACTTCTTGTCTTGAAAGCGGTAAGGATATATAATGATTATCGAACGTCGAAGATTTGAAACGAATTTCAAATGAAAATTTTACGGTGGTCATTATACAACGAGGTGCCAATATGAAAAAAAGCAATATTAAGACAATAGATTTTCATTCTCATATTTTACCCGGAGCCGATCACGGCTCTGACAGTATAGAGACTTCGGTAGCTCAGCTTGAACTTATGGTAAAAGCCAATGTAAATATAGCTGTTTCGACAACGCATTTTTATCCGCACAAGGATACTGTTGAGGCTTTTTTGGATAGACGTGCAAGAGCTGCTGAGCAGTTGGCTGCAGCAAAGAGCGATAGAATTAAGGTTGCTCTCGGTGCGGAGGTTTATTGCATTGCAGGACTTGAGAAGCTTGTAGGGCTTGAAAAGCTGACTGTAAAGGGTACCAACACTATGCTTTTGGAGATGCCAACGGGTTATTGGAACAGTAATGTCATCGATACGGTGCTGGAGCTTGACAGCCGCTTTGATCTCATACTTGCCCATATAGACAGATATTCCACCAGCGAAGTAAACAAGCTGATTGAAATGGGTGTAAGAGCACAGGTCAATGCGGGAAATATTTTGCGCAGCCCTAATAAGCAAAGACTTAAAGATTGGCTTTCTGAGGGTGCGGTTTGGGCACTTGGCAGTGATATACATAATGCCGATAAAAAGGCTGTTAAAAATTTTCAAAAGGCACAAAAATTAATGAAATACGATATCGGAGAAATATTCAGCCGTACTGAAGAGCTGATAAAGGGTGCGGAGTTGATATAAAAATATATTGTTAAATACATTAAATTGTGATAACATCAATATGTATAATATTATCAATGAAGAGGTGGTCAGATGAATCCAAAATTAAGGGAAAAAACAATGGAATCTCTTTCTGCCGTTCTCCCTATTACAGGTATAATGCTTTTTATAAGTATATTTATCGTTCCCATGGAGCTTGGCACTATGGTAATGTTCCTTGTGGGCGCAGTTATGCTGATTATTGGTATGGGCTTTTTCCAGCTCGGTGCGGAAATGGCAATGACTCCGATAGGAGAGGGTATCGGTGTACAGATATCTAAAAACAAAAGGGTATGGACAGTACTGCTTATCGGCTTTATTATGGGGGTTATTATCACCGTATCCGAGCCCGATCTTCAGGTTCTCGCGCAGCAGGTGCCGTCTGTACCGAATATGACCCTTATACTGACGGTAGCTGTGGGAGTGGGTATTTTTCTTGCACTTGCTATCATCCGTATCAAGTATCAGATAGATTTATCGAAGCTTCTTATAGTTTTGTACATAATTCTCATAGGCGCATCCTTTTTTGTTCCGAGGGAGTTTCTCGCAGTTGCGTTTGACTCTGGCGGAGTTACCACAGGACCTATGACGGTGCCGTTCATAATGGCTCTGGGTGTGGGTCTTGCGTCGGTGCGTACCGATAAAAACTCCGCAAGTGACAGCTTCGGTCTTGTAGCACTGTCAAGTGTAGGCCCGATCCTCGCGGTGCTGGTTCTAGGATGCTTCTTTAAGCCGACCAAAGCAGTTTATTCGCTCAGCGATGTAGCTGCGGTTATTACAACGAGAGATGTAGCCGAGGTTTTTGCCGTGCAGATGCCTCACTATGCGGCTGAGGTCGCGGTGTCACTGCTTCCTGTAGTCGCGGTATTTTTCATATTTCAGATGCTTTCACACCGCTATCAAAAAAGACAGATAAAGCGTATCATCGTCGGTATGATATACACATATGTCGGACTGATACTTTTCCTCTGCGGTGTAAATGTAGGCTTTGCGCCTGTCGGTGCGTCTCTCGGTAAGGCGCTTGCATCCCTTACATATAATTGGATACTCATACCGATAGGTATGCTGATCGGTTATTACATAGTAAAAGCTGAGCCTGCCATACAGGTGCTTAACCATCAGGTAGAAAATGTAACAAACGGCTCTATCTCGGTAAAAGCGATGAACAGAAGTATGTCTATAGGTGTTGCGGTCAGTATAGGACTCGCAATGCTCCGAGTGCTGCTCAGCATCTCGATCCAGTGGATAATTATTCCGGGATATATCATAGCACTCGCGTTGTCTGTGTTTGTACCAAAGATGTTTGTCGGTATTGCGTTTGACTCGGGCGGTGTTGCAAGCGGACCTATGACATCTACCTTTCTTTTGCCGCTTTCTATCGGAGTATGTCAGGCGCTGGGCGGCGACCTTATGACTGATGCCTTCGGTGTAGTTGCTCTTGTTGCGTTGACACCGCTTATAGCGATACAGATAATGGGTCTTGTATATAAGCTCAAGAGTGATAAGCTCCAGAAGAAGATCGTTCTTTACAGCGGTATTACCGAGGACTGCGACGATATCATAGATTTCGAGGAGGTATAGCAAGGTGGAACGGAAAACAGCAAAAAATTCCTATCAGCTGCTTATGCTTATAGCGACTCCGAAGCTTACCGATAAAGCGGCGGATATGTTTTTAAAAAGCGCTATGCCAATACAGTACAGATTGAACGCTGAAGGAACGGCTCCGAGCGAAATAATGGATACTTTGGGACTCGGCGGTATCGATAAGGGTATCATTATCAGCACCGTTCCCAAAGTCTTTGGTAATGCTATGCTCAGCAAGCTTCATACAGAGCTGAGACTAGATGCCGTAAACAGCGGAATAGCTTTTACGATACCGCTTACGGGGGCGAGCAAGCTTGTTGCAAATATGATGGACCGCACAGTAGAGGAAGGTCAGAACGAGCTTAAACGAAAGGGTGGAAACGCTATGGCAAAATCAACCTACGCACTTATTGTAGCGATAGTAAACAGAGGCTTTAGCGGCGATGTTATGGATGCCGCAAAGGCTGCAGGTGCAGGCGGCGGAACGGTTATTCACAGCCGAAGCATCGCAGGCGAGGAAGCAGCCGCCTGGGGTCTTGGACTTCAGGAGGAAAAGGACATCGTTCTTATTCTTGCCGAAAAAGAAAGCAAAGTAAAAATTATGCGCTCTATCAGCGAAAGCTGTGGAGTGAACAGTAAGGCAAACGGTACGGTGATATCGCTTCCCACAGATGCTGTTATGGGAATCTAACTGTCAGAATAAGTATATAGCAAAATTAAAGGCATCATCCGAGGATGATGCCTTTTTTCTAATTCTCTTCAGTGTAGGTTTCCACACAGAAGCCCTTGTGTCCGCATTTGGGGCAGGTAAGCTTTCTGGTTGTGGGGGTATATGATATGCGAAAAAGTTCTGTTTAAATGTGGGATTGAATATATCGTGGCACTTTGGACATATGAAGCTTACCTTTTTATAGTAAAACATCGATATCGATATGCAGGCTGCGATAATGAGCGGCAGCGCGACCGCAAACGGCCACCATATATCCCGAAAGACCCAGAGAAGTAAGGTACCTATTTCGAGTATCTCAACCAGTATGCCTACAGTGAGCATTATTGCGCGAATTTTTCGCATTCTTTTTCTATTTTCCATAATGTGCGCTATATCTCCTATAGATTCAACCGAGAAATCATCAACGCTTCGTAGTTTCTGTCTCAGTTCCCACAGCATTTCAAGCTGATGCTGCCGTTCGCTTATCTCTGACTTGAGCAGTTGTTCCTGCTGACTGAGAATTATTGAAATTACCGATTCGGGGTCCTTTTCAGAAAACAGCTGAGATATGCTGTTTATCGGAACATCCATTTCGCGAAGAAAGCAAATTATATGCATCTTTTTAAGGTCTTGTTCAGAATAAAGACGTCTGCCGCCGTCTGAAAGCTCGCTCGGTACAAGAATGTTTCTCGTATCATAATACTGTACCGTTCTGACCGACACTCCGCATAGCTTTGCGACCTCTCCTGTTGTGTATTTTGACATAGCGTTCACCTCCTTACAATGCTCATTTTACACTATTACGCAGCGTAATGAGCAATACCTGACGCAAGGGGATTTTTATGAAAAACTAAAAAATTCTTAAAAACACTTCTTATCCTTGCAGTCCTCGGTTATTCCGCACTTGAAACAAAGCTCGTTCGGACATTGACCGCTCTTTTCAAATTCCACTATATTTTCTATAGTGGTTTCGGCAATATTTGAAAGAGCCTCCTCGGTGAGAAATGCCTGATGTGAGCTTACTATAACATTAGGCATTGAGATCAGACGCGCAAGGGTATCATCCTCTAAAATGTGTCCCGAATTATCCTCGAAAAAGAGGTCGGACTCCTCTTCATAAACATCAAGGCAGGCGGCGCCGATCTTGCGCGATTTTATACCCGCGAGCAGAGCTTCGGCGTCAACAAGTGCACCTCTCGAGGTATTAAGCAGCACAACACCGCGCTTGCATTGGTTGATGGCTTCTTCGTTTATTATGTGTCGGGTCTCTTCCGTAAGAGGGCAGTGGAGTGAAATGATATCGCTTCCCGAAAAGAGTTCATCCAAAGAAACATACCTTACCGAGTCGCCGTTATCAAGTCCCTCGGCGGGGAATTTGTCGTAAGCGAGCACCTTCATACCGAAGCCGCGGCATATATCGATAAATACGCGTCCGATACGTCCCGTACCGATAACGCCGACCGTCTTACCGTGAAGGTCAAAGCCTGTCAGCCCCGCAAGGCTGAAGTTAAAATCTCTCGTACGAATATATGCCTTGTGTATGCGTCTTATGGATGTGAGCAACAGCGCCATGGTGTGCTCAGCGACAGCATATGGCGAATAGGCAGGGACACGCAAAACGTGAATTTTACCGAAAGCGTGCTTCATATTCACATTGTTAAAGCCTGCGCAGCGAAGGGCTATTATCTTGATACCCATCTCACACAGACGATCTATGACAGCCGCATTCACGGTATCGTTGACAAAAACGCAGACGCAGTCATATCCGTTTGCAAGGTCAACGGTGTCCTCGTTCAATTTAGTTTCAAAATATTTGATCTTTATGCCGTATTCCTCACCGTACTTATCAAACGACGGCTTATCGTACGGTTTTGCATCAAAAAAAGCAATTTTCATAGATGTATCTCCTTAGTAAATATAAAAACGGATTATATTTCAGGAACCTGATGGCTCTGATTTACAGTATGTGCCTCTGTCCTTACATTATTGTGCTGATCTCCGATAAGAGCTTCAAGCTTTTTGAAGGTATCTGCGGGGTCGTAGGTGCGGTAGTGCAGGTGAAGAATGTCACCCTCACCTATAAGGCTTCCGTGGGATCCTGAGGCGGGATTTTTCCTTACCGAGGTCACAATACAGGTCGGCGGCCAAAGTATATCCCGAATTTCTTTTCCGACTACAAAGGCATCCGAGGTAACGGTGAAATGGGTATCTATAAGCTGAGGCGTTTTGTTCTCATGCTCGGCTTCGACCTTGCTTTCGATTACTGTATCAGTAAATGCGGCGACCCCCATAACCTCTATTATAATATAAGAAAGCGCAACACCGAGGGCAATAGGCAGAATGTTAGAAAGGCCCGACAAAGCCTCGATAGCAAAGGTGACAGCGGATATCGGCGTTCTTGATGAAGCACTTAAAAATGACGCTATTCCGACGACTACTAAAACTGTATAATATTCCTCGGGCAGTATGCCCAGCGCTATCATACACTTGGCGCAAAGTGAGCCTGTCATAGCACCGAACGCAAGCGACGGGACAAAAAGTCCGCCAGTGATACCTACATTATTTGCGACGATAAGAAGTATTGCGCGCACGGCAAGGTATATAACAGACATATACCATATGCCTCGCCCTTCTATCATCATATCAACAAGCGAGTGACCCGAGCCTAACGCTTGGGACAAAAAATAGCCGATAAGCGCGGTCAGCGCGAATACGGTAGGTATTTTAATATATATATGCAAGCGGTATAGCCTCATTCTGATAAAGTTGCCGATAAGTCGGTACAGCTTTGTAAAAGCAACCGCGAAAAAGCCGCAGACTAAACCTACGACAAGAGCAGACCAAAGATATTTTATCGGCAAAACAGAGTTTATTTTAAAATGAAAAAGGGCAGGGTCGGTATTTGTCAGCTCACATAACATATTCATTGTCACCGAGCCTGAGATTACCGCCGAAGCGGCACTCATAAATATCATAGGAGAGAAGCGGCGGTGAGCCTCTTCAAATGCAAAGAAAATACCCGTGAGAGGTGCCGCAGTCGCAGCTGCAAAGCCCGTACAGGCGCCGCCCGTCATAATATATCTGTCCCAAGCGGTGTGCTTTTTTGCAAAAAGCCGTACTGTGCCGCGTCCGACAGCGGTACCCATCTGTACGCTCGGACCTTCGGTTCCGAGAGGAACACCCACAAGGTAGGAGAGCAGTGCCGATATAAACACCATCGCGATATTGCGAAGCCAACGGAATTCTATTAGGCCGCGAAGAAGTGCGATAGCGGTGGGAATTCCTCCGCCCTTGCAGTTGCCAAGATATTTTACCGAAAGAGCAGAAACCAAACCCAGCAGAGCCGCACCGCTCAAAAGAGCTGGGAGATATATTATCTTTTCTCTCACAAAGCTGTAAATATCGTCTGATACCGATACAACAAAGGCTGCTGCAAGTTTGAAAAGGAATATAACGGTACCCGTCAGAATACCCGTTATTACCGAGTATATAAGGCAGGGCATAAGGATATTATTAATATAGTTAAGTCTTTTATTTTTCATTGATATCATACTTCTTTACTCAGTTATAATATTTCCGTTTATGATAGCATTATAATGCAATATTTCAGCTTTTGCAAGAAATGCAAAATAAAAATCGCTTCCCGATATCGGAAAGCGATTTTTGTATATGAGTTTTTAAATTTAGTCGCAGCAGGGATCAGCCTTTTTAGAAACCTTAACATCAGCTGCTGGCTGCGTTACATTTCCAAGTCCCGACGTTTCGCTGAAAACAACATTATTCTTAGTCATTTCAACAACATCTGTAGGAACAATTATCTTTGAAGCCTTACCGTCGGATAAAGCAACAAGGGCTTCGTATTTTTTGAGCTCTAAAACAGCGCTGTCAGCACCTGCGGCTTTGAGTGCGGCAAGTCCGTCAGCCTCTGCCTGCTTTGCAAGCAGAATAGCCTTTGCTTCACCCTCGGCTCTTGCAATACGGGCATCTCTTTCACCCTCGGCTGCAAGGATCATAGCCTGCTTGTCACCCTCTGCACGCGTAATAACGGCTGCCTTGTGTCCCTGTGCTTCAAGCAGGGTCTCACGGCGATCACGCTCCGCCTTCATCTGCTTTTCCATCGCGTTCTGAATTTCAGAAGGGGGGATGATGTTTTTAAGCTCAACGCGGTTTACTTTTATACCCCATTGGTCGGTTGCCGAGTCGAGTATCTCGGTCATCTTGCCGTTGATGGTATCGCGTGAGGTCAGAGTATCGTCAAGCTCAAGCTCACCGACGATATTACGGAGAGTTGTCGCGGTAAGATTCGAAAGCGCGCTTATCGGGTTTACTGCACCGTATGTGAAAAGCTTTGCGTCAAATACCTTAAAGTAAACGACGGTATCTATCTGCATAGTAACGTTATCCTTAGTGATAACAGGCTGCGGGGGAGAATCAAGAACCTGCTCCTTCAGGGTTACTTTTTTGGCAACTCTGTCTATAACGGGAATTAAAAAATGAAGTCCGGCTTCCCACGTCTTATTGTATTTTCCGAGACGTTCAATTACGTGCTCGCTTGCCTGAGGTACTACTCTAAGGCAGAGGAAGAGAAGAACAACTATTACAATTGCAATGATGATAAACTCCATATATATCTATCCTTTAACAGAGATTTGGTCATATTAATTATATGCCCATTTGTATTTTAACATACATCACATATCTGTGTCAATAAATGTCGGAAATGAGATGTAAAAAATGATGGGGACTCGACTGGCTTGAATTAAAATCAAATTATGCAAATTTTATATAAAAAGAAAAGTCGAAAAACTTGTCTTTTTGTACGTTGTACGATTTGGACATAAGAAAAATTCCCGAAACTCAGATTTTATTCTGGATGCTTATATCAATATCACCGGTTGAGGTTGTGATTTCGCATCTGCCACCGGTTGCTGTTTTGGGAATATCTATATGACCTGTATCGGTCTCGACAATAAATACCTTATCAATAAGCAGAGTGCCTGTAACGTCTCCCGTATCAGTTTCTACGAAAATCTCAGCGGCATCAGAGCCGTCAAACCTTATGTCTCCTGTGCTTCTTTCAATTGAGAGTTTTTCTGCGGCAATAACATTTTTCAAGGATATATCTCCCGTATTTCCGCTTGATATAACATTTGTGCACTCGATATTGGTCATCTTCGTCTTTCCTGTGGATACATTGATTTTTACATCACCCTCGGTTGTTACATTAGAAACCGTAATCCCACCCGTTGAAACGGAAAGGTCAAGGGCTCCTGCAGATATGTTTTCGACACGGATGCTTCCGGTACCTGTCTTTATTTTTATGACATCCAAAGCGGAAGCATAGTTCGTTACATTACCTGTGCTTCCTGAAACATTAATGCTTTCGAATTTAAAGTCCTTTGGTATTTCCACATCGCCCGTGCTTGACTTTACCGAAAGCATACCATATTCGCCCTGTGGGATGTATACTGTTATTTTCGGCGCACCGAAATTGATACCGATATACTCATACCATTTTCTCGTATCGGCAACCTCTATTACAAGTGTACCGTCCTTTACCGTAACCGAATGCTTTGTGTTTTTCTGCTCGTAGCAAGAAACCGAAGTCATTAGGTTTTCGGAAGGTACAAACACAATATCGGCAGTATCGGTTATGATCGATATATTTTCATAATTTTCATTAATCTCATAATCGTTATTTTCATACTTGACAGTTGATAATTTCGTAAAATCCCATTTAAACATTGTTATCACGCCACCAAAAATAATACATCCAACCAATACAAGAGAAAATGCTATAACAAGCCATATTTTCGCCCGCTTACTCATTACGCTTCCTCCTTCTTGATAAAGCAATTTTTTGTCCATATTGCCATTTTCTTTGTGAGTATCAAAGCACCCTTTGTTGCTGCCTTGCATCCGTAAAACATAAAGATAGAAAGTCCTGCACAGACAACTCCTGCGGCAAGCATAGCAACACCTGAAGCGCCATTACCGCCTACGGTAAAAGTGACACACGCCAGCACACCGCCAATAGAACAAGCTGCAAACGAAGCAAAGACTGCCCACAGGGAAATGATCACAGACCAAAACGAGGCATAAAGCGAAAGAATTACAGCAAATGCGGCAATCACCAGAGAAAGCCATATTGGAGAGCCAAGAGCCAAAAGTACGATTTCCCACGCTTTCAGCCTTTTCTTTGGCTTTATTTTTTCTTTTACAAGCTTTGTATGAGGAATATTGACTATGATCTGTGCAGCTATTTCGTCAACGGACCCAATTGCCGAAACCGCCGCTTCCTCCGAAAGACCTTCTTCCATTCGGTCATCGATTATTTCGTTATAAAAGGATAATCTCTCTTCTATATCGCTTTGCGGCAATGCGGACAAACCTTTTCGAAGTTCCGCAAGAAACTCTTGCTTATTCATGCGCCTCATCCTCCTTGGTTACGAATTGATATATAGACAGCATTTCTTTCCACTCGACCTTGAAATCCTCAATGCGTCTTAGTCCCTCATCAGTGATATGATAATATTTCCGAAGTCTGCCGCCGTGCTCTGCGGTGCGGACGGTCAACATATTTGCTGTTTCCAAGCGTTTCAGAATGGTATATAAGGTCGATTCGGAAAGTTCAATATAGGGTTTCATATCTTTTATGATTTTATAGCCGTATGAATCTTCGCTCTTAATTGCTGCCAGTACGCAGACATCCAAAAGCCCTCGTTTTAACTGAATATCCATATCATACCTCCTCTTGTGTAATACATCGTATTACGAAGTATTGTGTTTGTCAATACATTTCCAAACACTTGAGGAAAAACAAAAGACCGTCCTGACGGACGGGCTTTTGTTTTGGTCGGAGTGTCGGGATTCCAACCCGAGGCCCCTTGGACCCGAACCAAGCGCGATACCAAGCTTCGCCACACCCCGATGTGAGCTTAAACATTATACGGAATTTCAATTTGAATGTCAAGAAAAACGCCTCGCTGGGGCGATGGAATAATTTTTTCAAAAATTTTTCATTTCCCTATTGACATTTCGCTTTATCGTGGTAAAATGCTAAAGTGTTAGCACGGTAAAGAGATACCGCAAGAAAATTCTTTGGAGGATACATATTATGAAAACGAAAATGATCGCATTACTGCTCGCTTTGGTTATGGTTTTTGCACTGGCTGCCTGCGGCGGCGGTGACAAGGATATGGTTTATGCCGTTGAGGCTGGCTCCGCCGGTGAGGCCGTTGCTTTGGAAAAGGGTTTCCAGGTCAATAGCGTGGACACTCAGGCCAAGGCTCTGATGGAAGTCAAGTCCGGCACCTCCGATGCCGCCATCATTGACTCTCTCATGGCCGGCGCCATGGTGGGCGAAGGCACCAGCTATCCCGATCTGGTCTGCACCGATCAGAAGCTGACCGAGGAGCTGTACGGTGTTGCCTGCCGCAAGGGCTCTGACCTGGCTGCCTACATC
>JAZNTG010000033.1:0-36516 GCA_045591645.1 Acutalibacteraceae bacterium
TGCAGTTTAAACATAAGCCACCGTATTCCCCTCCCCGTCAACTATAACGCCGAGGAAAACCTTTCTGTCGAAAGGTAAAACCTTTTTAAGTTTGTACTGACCTAGATTGCTTTTATCAAGCGGCTGCAATATCTTAATCGGGAAATAACGGCTGTCGCCACCGTAGGCTACAAGCATAACTATAAAACGCTCTAAATATTCTATCGTATACTCATACTCCGGTTCATCAAACTCGCTGTAAATGTCGGTGGCCTTGTCAAGAATGAGCTCATCATCAAAGTCTTTTGAATTGGCGTCGGCACCGTAACGCAGCATCAGCTCTATGATTTCCAATCTTTTATAATTGTTTTCTTTCAAAGTCTCTGCAAAGCATTGTCATAAAAACGTGGTCAGCTTCGCCGTTTGGGTCGATGAAATTAGGATCTGCACCGTTTTGCAGCAGAAACTCGACCATTGGAATGTTGAGGCTCTCTACCGCTTCCTCTAAAAATGTGGTTTTATATGAAAAACTGTATCGCTTGGTTGATGAGAGAAACACTTGGTTTAAATCAAGCTGACGCGCAATATTTAAAGCCTCATATCTATTAAAATCCGTATGCCAGCACATTCTTTCAAGCTCGGCTATTAGGTTTTGCATTATCTGCGCTCCTTGAATTAGTCAATTATAAAAAATATGACCGCAAGGCTTTTTTGGACCTTACGATCATATTATAACGACTGTTAAATTGTTTGTGGTCGCTTTAAAAGCGACATTTTTTATGCCCCGAGAAGCTTCTGGTCAAAGGCATAGAGAGTATCGTTAATTTCGTGGATATTATAGTTCTTATTAAGAATAAAATACTCGATTATTACATCGAACTTTTCGCTGTGCGAGATAGCATAGCCCGCCGTTTTGAGCAGTTTTTCGGTCTCGGCGAGGTCAAGCTGAAGTGCTATTGCAAGTGCAAAGGCGGTATGCTTTCGGGGCTTGTAGCCTGCATCGCAACGGATCTTTGAAAAAAGTTTACGGTCGATATTCGCCCTTTTGTAGCACTCAACGTCGCTTATTCCTTTTTCATCAATAAGCTTAAAGAGTGCCTCTGAAAAACTCTCATCAAGGGATGATAGCCGCTCTTCTAACGCTTCTGTGGCGGCGTTCGTCTCACGGTCTGAATATTTTGACTTCGGTGGAGTAGGCGGTAGAGAATACTGTATATTATCCGACGGCTTTGGGCGATACTTAGAATCAAGATAATCACACACTCTGGCAATTCGGCCAAGCTGAGACACATCTGTCGAAGGGTCGGTTACGGCGAGGGTTATATCTATGTCGCTGTATCGCAAAAAACACATTGCCTCTTTTACGGCTTCCACAGTGATAACCGACAGTCCAAAACGTTCAATACCGTAATCAATTATGGGAATACATACCGTTTCAAAGCCTTTTTGATCTGCGAGTTTCAAAGCGCTTTCAATTGCCAACCGAAAGTATTGTTTATCCGTTCCAAGACAAAGATTCTCATAAGATGTCCAGCCTGTATGAACCACATACTTATAATTGTCATTCCACGCACGGCTTAAATAAAGCGCTTTTCTCTTTCGCTGAGTTGTCTTTTTGCCTTTTAGTCTTTTTAGCGTGGACGTGAATTCACCTATATTTTCGTTTTTTCTTCTAATTTCTATCACGATGTCTATAACGGCATCGCAGTTTATCGCCCGAAAATTGTACTTTGATATTTTGAGTGACATATTCAAATTCACCTCTTATGAGAAGTTTGATATGATTAAATTATGATGCAACAACTGTACAAAAATACGGACAGTGCTTTTATATTGTGTCGATATATTCGAGCAGTTCCTTATAGCTTCCTTGCGGGAGAGCGGAAATGTCTATCTCTTTCTTGTTTATAAGGCAGTCGGTAAGGAGAAAGACCTTCATACCAAGCTTTTCGGCTATCATGTCATCGCGGACATCGTTGCCGACCATAATGCATTCGGTGGGGTCAAGACCGAGTTTTGCCGCTACATCCTTGTAATAATCGGGGTTCGGTTTGCAATTTTTTGAATTTTCATAGGTAGTAAAAAATTCAAAATCTGAGGGCGCAAAGCCTGCCCAGCGGATGCGGCTTTCGGTCGCGATACGCGGGAAAAGCGGATTTGTAGCAAGGGCAACTCTATACCCTTTTTGTTTTAGTAAACTGACCGTCTCGGTGGCTTTCTCGTTATAGCCGCAAAGGGATTTATACTCCTGAAACTGAGTTCTGTAAAACTCATCGAATATTGGCTCGTCGGCTCTTGCGTTTTTACCTACAGTATCGCAAAATACTGCCCAAAAGACTTCTTCATTTGTCTGTTTTCCGTCGTTAAGTATCATCGCCTTGACACCGGCCCACATCCCCTTCATAAAGGCTTCGGGGTCATATCCGTAGGGTACGAGCTTTGCGGCAAGTCCCTTTAAATATGTTTCTATAAAATAGTCCTGATCCATTGGCAGCAGCGTTCCGTCAAGATCAAAAAGTATTGCTTTTATCTGCATTAATCCACACCTCTGAAATATAGTCCGCGAGTATACTCGCAGTCGGGCTTTGCACCGTCCTCGTACGCTTTTATTACCGCATCTACCCTATCGGCAGTTTCATCGGTAAAGTAAATTAGCTCAAAATCCAGTCCCGACAATTCATCCTTACGGTCAGAGAGCCATATAGGTCTTGAGTTGAGAAGCTCGCTGCAGCCATTGCGGCAACGGACCTTAAATTTTGTATCCTTTCGGTCGACAAGTTCTCCGCCGTCTTCACAAGCGGCACATCCCTCTCCGTTTGCGAGCGGACAGTTGCGCGTTATCATCAGCGGCAGCTTGCCGTAGCTAATAATTCCGTGCGGCAGCTCTCCGCCTATTCTCACAGCGTCTGATAAAAGTATTTCGGGTGACAGCACAGCCGCTTTACAGTCACAAAAATATTCGGCAGAAGCCGTATTATAGATATTAAGACCGAAATCGCCGATTGCAGAAATACCCTGCTCTTTTGCAAGCTCTACAGCCGATAAGGTACCGCAAAATGCCGCCTCGGCGCCTGCCTTTTTCCATACTTTCAGACGGTCTGATATAACGGTTTCGTTAAATATTCCTCTTGGAAGCTCGACCGCAAAGGTTATGCCGTCGAGTGAGAACGCATCGGGCTTCATTTCGGCGGGTATGACTACTAAATCGGCCTTTTTGACCGAGTTGGTGAGTTGTTCGGGACGCTCAATACGCACTACGCGCTTTAGTTGCTTGTTTTCGGGTCTTTTTCTTTGAGGGAATTGTACTTCGCTCTTTTCAACCTCTCCGGCCTCTGAACGCAGTTTTTCAAGCTCTTCTATTGCCTTTCGACGAAGCTCATTAAGCTCTGAGACCTTTACAGACAGCCCCTCTTCAAGCTCAATATTGATATTTTCTATATAATACGGAGTTCCGCCTGTTTTTCCTATCTTCTCGCGCACTGTATCTTCTTCAAGCGGACGGCTTATCGCCGCTTCGGGGATGCTTCCCGATACAGTGACATAATGAGTCCAGTCTGATAATGAAAGAGTTATTTTTTGTCCTGCAACTATCTTTATATCAGCTAAAAGCGGTATGCTCTGACGCTCATTTCGGTAAAGCTCATGAAGGGAAGCTATTATATCATTCGAGGCTTGTACATCCTCTTTTGTCCTGATGCCGAACATATCTCTGCCGAGTTTTCCCGTATAATATCCGTCGGTAAAGCCTGAGCGCGAAAACACATCCTCAAGTGCCTTGCTGAGCGCTTCGGGTACACTGCCCTCATCAAGCATATGTCGGCAAGCTGAAACCGCCGCGGCAACATACTCGGGACGCTTCATTCTGCCCTCTATCTTAAATGATGCCACGCCCATATCCCATAACTCATTCAAATATGGGATAAGGCTCTGATCTTTAAGACTGAGATCATAGCCTGTACCGCCCTCACATCCGAAAGGCAATCGGCAGGGGCCCGCGCAGAGTCCTCTGTTTCCGCTTCTGCCACCGAGCATAGCGGACAGTAAGCACTGACCCGATATACACATACAAAGCGCGCCGTGGACAAATACCTCGACCTCTATGCCGAGCCGCTTGGCTTCATCACAAAAAACAGTCAGTTCTTCCCTGCTCATCTCGCGGGAGACGACAACTCTATCAAAACCCATCTCTTTTATTCTCTTCAGAGCGGCGGGAGAATGTACCGTCATCTGAGTGGAAGCGTGTATCGCGAGGGACGGCATAGCCTTTCTGAGCAGGCTTGTAAAACCTATATCGGTAGATATTACCGCGTCAATGCCGCACCGAGCCGCGGCGACGGCAAGCTCTACAGCCTCTTTAAGCTCGCTGTCACCTATTATGATATTTAATGTGAGATAAACCTTTACCCCTCTTATATGGCAGTACTCCACAGCCTTTTTAAGCGACTCTAGGGTAAAGTTATCGGCATTACGTCTTGCATTAAAGGAATCAAGTCCGAGATATACTGCATCCGCACCAGCTCTTACTGCCGCGTATAGCATATCAGCAGAGCCGACAGGTGCCAAGATCTCGGGTTTTGAAAGTATCATAACATCACCTGAGTAAATTTTACCATAAAACCGCCGCTTTATAAAGTCTTTTTTCTTTACATACTCTTTATTTGGGTTTATAATATTATATATTTATTCTTAAAGGTGGTTTCCTTAATGAAATATTTAGTTGTATTATGTGACGGTATGGCAGATACACCGTCCGATTATTTAAACGGCGCGACTCCTATGGAAAAAGCGCACAAGCCGAATATGGATGCGCTCGCGAAGGTTTCCGAAGTTGGCCTTTGCCGCACTGTAGCCGCAGGCCTCAAGCCCGGCAGTGATGTTGCTAATCTTTCGGTGCTCGGCTATGATCCCGCGGTTTGCTATACAGGCCGTTCTCCTCTGGAGGCGGCTAGCATCGGCGTTGAACTAAAGGATACAGATGTAGCTCTGCGCTGTAACACAGTCACCCTTTCGGATGAAGCAAACTATGAAGACAAGACTATGGTTGATTACTGCGCGGGCGATATATCCACCGAGGAAGCGGCAGAAATAATCAAGACCGTAGAAGAAAAGCTCGGTAACGAGATTTACAAGTTTTACTCGGGAGTTTCCTACAGACACTGCCTTGTTGTTGATAACGGTACTACCGAGCTCGGTAATATGACACCACCTCACGATATAAGCGGAAGAATTATTGGTGAATATTTAAGCTGTGCAGACTCTGCCGCACCGCTCATCGAGCTTATGAAGAAAAGCTATGACATCCTTAAAGACCACCCCGTAAATAAAAATCGTATTGCCGAAGGTAAAAATCCCGCAAACTCCATTTGGCTCTGGGGCGAGGGCAGAAAGCCCGCTTTAGAGAATTTCAAGGAGAAAAACGGCGTTTCGGGAACTATTGTTTCGGCTGTTGACTTACTTAAGGGAATCGGCATCTGTGCCGATATGGCTACCCCCGAAGTCAAGGGTGCGACAGGTTATCTTGATACCAACTTCGAGGGCAAGGCAGCAGCAGGTATTGAAGCGTTCAAAAACGGCTCTGACCTCGTTTACATACATCTTGAAGCACCCGACGAGTGCGGTCACCGCGGAGAGCCCGAAAACAAGGTGAAGGCTATTGAGATAATCGATGAGAAGATACTAAAACCCGTAAAGGATCATCTTGATGAAAGCGGTGAGGATTACAGAATACTTATCACGCCCGACCATCCTACTCCCCTGCTGACAAAGACCCATTCAAGTGAGCCTGTGCCCTACCTCATTTATGACAGCCGCAAGGTCATTTCGGGTGTTGATACCTTCACTGAAAAGACCGCTGCTTCAACCGGTATGTTCATCGAGCACGGCCCGTCGATAATGGACAGACTTTTGGAGAAATAAATGAAGCTGATATTTATTCGCCACGGAGACCCCGATTATGAACACGACTCACTTACCGAAAAGGGACGCAGAGAGGCAGAATTGCTCGCAAAAAAGGTCAGGGAAATTAACCCTGACTATGTTTACTCCTCTCCCCTCGGCAGAGCTGAGCTTACCTGCAAATATTCGCAAAGCGTTTGCGGTTTTGACTATGAGGTAAAGGATTGGCTTAGAGAATTCCCAGGAAAGATATCCGACCCACATACAGGCAACGAGCGTGGCCCTTGGGATCTTCTTCCCTCTTATTTTACCGAGCAGGAGCTTTTCTATGACAATGCAAAATGGATGGACCATCCCATTTTTGATACAGGTGATGTTCGAGAAAGATACTTGGATGTTACAAACGGTCTTGATGAGCTGCTTGAAAAGCACGGCTATAAAAAGGACGGCAGAATATACCGCGCCATTCACCCAAACCGTGACACCGTAGTTCTTTTCTGTCACTATGCGGTAACCGCCGCTATGATGTCGCATATTACGGGCTTTTCTCCTTATATTTTTTGGCAACATTTTTGCGCGCTGACCACCTCTGTTACCACCTTTGTGACCGAAGAGCGTGAGAACGGTATTGCGATATTCCGTTGCTGCGGCTTTAGCGAAGTCGGTCATCTTACCGAACACGGTGAGCCCGCCTCCTTTGCGGCCCGCTTCTGCGAAACCTTCGATTCAGAAGAGAGACACTGACAAATAATTAAAAGAGCTGAATTTGATTCAGCTCTTTTTGTTTTAAAAATCAATATGCATTGTATCCCAGGCAACAGTTACATTTGTATAAACTCCGTTATTCTCCATCGCCTCAAGCAGTTCACCGTAAGGCTCTCTGCCTGCATCAGCAATGTGGGTAGCATATACAGGAGTATCCTTTGTGATGTTGCCGCACTCTACAAGCTTGTCAAGCATCATAAAGAAGTTCTCCGTGTTAAGATGTCCGACAGCATAGGGTTTTATGATATTTCGAGTGTCTTTTCCGTAGGTGTTCTCCATTACTACGTAATCAAACTTGAAATTACTCTTTGCAAGGAATTCCCAGGTATCGTCGGGATACCAGCCCGTGTCAGTCGCATACAAAAGAGTCTTGCCGTTTTTCTCGATTATATAATTGAAACCGAGCTCGTCGACACCCCAACCCTCATGCGAGGACTTGAGGGTAGTGACCCTGATCTCTTCAGTCTCTACCGTTTCAAAATAATCGAGAGGACAGTATTTAATGTGATTATAAGAATATATACCCTCTCTCGTTCCCGAACGGTAGGTGTTGCGCCTTGCCATATCCTCGACAAAATCAAGAGCGCCCTTAGGTCCGTAGAAATTTACAGGCACAGTTCTTGCTCCCGTTCCCTCGTTAAGCAGAAGCAGCGAAGAGATCGAAATGTGATCAAAATGAGAATGAGTCATAAACACATTTTTAATCTTATCGATCATAACATTACAGGTCAGCGCCTGATGATATATGTCGGGACCGAAGTCGATAACATTATTCTCGTCAATGAGAAAATCGCTTCGGGTCTTGATAGCCTTTCCGCCGAGTCTTCTTGCCTCTTCGCAGGCAACACACCTGCAATTAGGACAAGGATAACCCTTTGCATCGCCCGTTCCTAAAAATACAGCCATAATATCTCCTTAATATCCCAGTGCATCTACTACCTTCATTGCAAGATAGATCTTTGTTGGCGGATGAACATCGTCGTGCTCGCATACATCACTTGAGGTAACGCAAACACAGTTTTCAACAAGAGACGGTATGCGAAGCTGCGACTCCTGAAGGTTCTTCCAATCTTCATCCTGTCTTACATCAAGGTCGGTTATCTGAATAACGATGAAGGGCATCTCGGGATACATAATATCCTCACGGTAGCGATTTATAAGATTCTTCATCTCGATATCATAAACGAGAGCCTCTCTGCCCACAGAATCTGCCTCGCCCTGATACCACACCATATTGTTGACCGAATACGGCAAAAGCTTTGACCACATATACTCATAAAGGAAACCGTTTGCATTCCAGGTGCAGCAAGGAAAGAGAACGTGATTATACCTTCTCTTGTCATCAACGGGGATAATATAAGGCTCGATATCACAAAGCTCCTTCGGCAGCCAGCCCTCGATAGCAGAAGCGCCCTGATAGCATCCGATAAGACCGACTACACAACCGCGACGCTGAACAATAAATTCGGCAATACGCGTTCCAAGCAGTGACCATTGTCCAAGATTCTCTCTGGTATGTAAGACCCAGCCGTCTTCGGGGAATATAGTCTCTGTAGCCTCGCCTTCGGCAGCCTCTTTAAGCTCCTTATGCTCGTTATCGGCTTTTTCGGGGCGTTCGAGCATAAAGAAACGAAGCTTATTATTCGGGAAGACCTTATTCTTCTCGGTTGCTGACTGCCATACCTTGAACTGAAGGTTGGACTGTCCGCCGAGGATGACTACCTCACCGACATAGACATTCTTAAAAATATAGTCCTTACCCTCTGCCGAAACAGCGAGCTCATAAGGTCCGCCATATTCTGTCTGTGCTGAAAGCTCGCAGAGGAACTTACCGTTCTCACATTTTACGGTCTTGGTTTCACCAAGAAAAGAAACTGTTACTTCACAGTCTCCCTCGCCGAAAACGCGAACAGGTCTGTCCTTTGCAAGAACCATATTGTCTGAAAATAACGGATTTAATTTGAACGACATAAAATCACCTCGAAAGAGTTTTTTACAAGTGAATTATAGCATATACAATAAGTACTTTTACGTAAAAAAACTATAAAATATGCTCAAAAGAGTATGCAACTATAAAAAAAGCGCCCGAAAACGGGCGCAAAGTATTAGAATTCAAGTTTTGCAGAAATGAAGGATACGAGATCCTCAATCTTAACTCTCTGCTGTTCCATAGTGTCACGGTCACGGACGGTTACACAGCCGTCCTCTACAGAATCGAAATCATAGGTAATGCAGAAGGGTGTTCCGATCTCATCCTCGCGGCGATAGCGCTTACCGATAGAGCCTGAGTCGTCATAGTCGACCATAAAGTGACGGGCCAGCATATCGTAGACCTCGCCTGCCTGCTCGGCGAGCTTTTTAGAAAGCGGCAGAACGGCGCACTTAAAGGGTGCAAGCGCAGGGTGAAGTCTGAGAACTACACGAGTGTCACCCTTTTCGTCCTTTTCTTCATCATAAGCATCGCAAAGGAATGCGAGAAGCACACGGTCAGCACCGAGTGAGGGCTCAACAACATAAGGAATATAGTGCTCGTTCTTTTCCTGATCGAAATATTCAAGGCTCTTACCGCTGGCTTCCTGATGACGTCCGAGGTCATAATTGGTACGGTCAGCAATACCCCAAAGCTCTCCCCAACCGAACGGGAACAGGAACTCAATATCTGTAGTAGCCTTGGAATAGAAGGAAAGCTCCTCCTTTTCGTGGTCGCGAAGTCTGATATTCTCTTCCTTTATGCCGAGATTCAAAAGCCAATTCTTGCAGAAATCCTTCCAGTAATAGAACCACTCAAGGTCAGTATCGGGCTCGCAGAAAAACTCGCACTCCATCTGTTCGAACTCACGCGTACGGAAGATAAAGTTGCCCGGTGTGATCTCATTTCTGAAAGACTTACCGATCTGGCAGACACCGAAGGGCAGCTTCTTTCTTGTAGAACGCTGAATGTTAGCGTAGTTGACAAAAATACCCTGTGCTGTTTCGGGACGGAGGTACACCTCATTCTTAGCGTCCTCTGTAACACCGATAAAGGTCTTGAACATAAGATTAAACTTGCGGATATCGGTAAAATCCTTAGATCCGCACTCGGGACATTCGATATTATTTTCCTTGATATATTCGCTCATCTGCTCGAAGGTCATACCTTCAGCGTGGCCGCCAAAATCCTCAATAAGCTTATCCGCTCTGTGACGGGCATGGCAGGATTTACAGTCCATAAGAGGGTCAGAAAATCCTCCTACGTGGCCTGAGGTCACCCAGGTTTCAGGATTCATTATAATAGCCGAATCAAGTCCGACATTGTACTTGTTCTCCTGAACGAACTTCTTCCACCAAGCCTTTTTAACATTATTTTTAAACTCAACGCCAAGCGGGCCGTAATCCCAAGAATTTGAAAGTCCACCGTATATTTCCGAGCCTGAATAGACAAAGCCCCTGGCCTTAGCAAGAGCGACTATCGTATCCATACTCTTTTCGCTGTTATTCATAAAATGACCTCCGAATAAATATAAATACATTACTAATAATAGTATTAAAAAAATTCACTTTTGTCAAGTATTTATCGAACTATACTTGACATTATTTAACAAGTAGGATATAATTTCGGTGTTAGGGACTTTTCCCTACTATCCCAATACTACAGGAGGTATTATAATGTTTAAATTAGAAATTCACGATGTTGACTTTGCAGATTTTATAAAGGCTCTGGACTCCTGTAAGGGAGACGTTTTCTTGGAGACTCCCGACGGAGATTGCCTTAATCTCAAATCCAAGCTCTGTCAGATCATGGGTATTGCAAACATTCTGAACGGTGCTAAGGTAAGTGAAGCTACCGTCCGTTGCACAAAGCCTGAGGATGAATCTATCCTTTTCAGATTCAATCTTTACAGAGAAGTTCCCGAAAAAGAGTAAAGGAAGTACAACAATGAGCGATTTTTTAACATTTAAGGGAAAGCCGCTAGTTCGCAGCGGCAACACCGTATACTACGGTGATATGTCGGAAAAATTTGTTATCAAGCTTGAAATATTAACGACTCACAAAGAAGGCAAGCTTGAGGTTGCCGACAAGGTAAAGGTAATGCTGCTTAAAAATAATGCACAGCACACCGACGATATCGTAAAGTCGACCGAGAAGGATGGTATGAGCGAAGCTATGAATTTTGCTTCTATCTGGCTTGAAAGGGCTTTAAACGACAAATAAGATTACATCAAAAAAACCGACGGACCATCCGTCGGTTTTTGTTTTATGCCTTTATCTCGTACTTGTGTGAGAAGAACTCGAAATAGTTGTTGAACACCGATTCCTTGCCGTCCTTAACGCTTCTGAGATACTTATGGATATCCATATCGTGATGATTCATCTCAATCACTAAGCCCGCAATGTTGGAGCAGTGGTCGGAAACTCTTTCAAGGTTTGTGAGAAGATCGGTAAGAACGAAGCCGAGCTCGATAGTGCACTCACCCTTCTGAAGTCTTGAGATATGCTGCTTCTTAAGCGAAGCTTTAAGGTTATCGACTACCTGCTCGAGCGGCTCCACCTTAACTGCGCTTTCAAGATTTTCATTGGCAAACGCATCGTACGCCAGATCGACTATCTCATTTACTGCATTGATAAGGACCGAAAGCTCCTTCTGCGCCTCGCCCGAGAAGTTCATCTTCTTATCTTTAATCTCCTCTGCTGACTCAATAATATTTACTGCATGGTCGGAAATTCTCTCAAAATCTCCGATGATATGAAGCAGTTTGGCAGTTTCAACGCTGTCTTCATCCGTAAGTTCAAGAGCTGAAACCTTTACAAGATAGCTTCCGAGCTTATCCTCATATTTATCAGCTTTATCCTCAAGCTTTCTTACCTCTTCATAGCCTGCCTCACTGAAATCAGACAGCAGATCAAAGGACTTATGAATAGCCGAAACAGATATTTCCGCCATTGTTTCGGTAACAGTCTTCGCTCTCTCTACAGCGATAGGCGGGGTCTGTAAGAGTCGCTCGTCGAGCATCTCGTAATGCTCCTTCTCGGTAGCTCTTTCCCTGACGGTAATAGTCGCAAGCTTTGCAAGAAGACCCGTAAAGGGTGCCCAAATGAGTGTGCAGAGAATATTGAAAGCCGAGTGGACTATTGCGATCCAAAACTCATCGATCTGCATCTTATCGAGGAACTGAAGATCAAAGATATATTTCGCAGCAGTAAATAAGGTAAGCAGAACGACTGTACCTATTATGTTGAAATAAAGGTGGACGTATGCCGTTCTCTTTGCGTTCTTATTAGCACCAAGTGACGATATCATAGCGGTTACACAGGTACCGATATTCTGACCCATAATGATCGGAATTGCGTTACCGAAGCTGACGGCTCCCGTGCTGGAGAGTGCCTGAAGTATACCAACCGAAGCAGAAGAACTTTGAATGATAGCGGTAAGCACTGCACCTGCGAGCACACCAAGGATGGGATTTGTAAATAATGTGAGGATGTTTGCAAATGAAGGTTCATTTTTCAGTCCCTCTACCGCATTGGACATAAGGTCCATACCTGTCATAAGTGTGGCAAAGCCGAGTAGGATAACCGCGGTATCCTTCCTTTTATTGCTCTTAGAGAACATCATAAAGGCAATTCCGATAAGAGCCAAAACAGGCACGAAAGAATCCGGCTTGAATATTTGCACATACCAAGCTCCGCCGTCGATACCCGTAAGCGAGAGTATCCAAGCGGTAACGGTAGTACCTATGTTGGCACCCATAATAATTCCGATAGACTGTTTGAGTGTCATTACACCCGAGTTTACGAAGCCTACTACCATAACGGTGGTGGCTGATGATGACTGAATTATCGAAGTAACAGCGAGTCCGAGCAGAAATCCTTTGAAGGTGTTTCCTGTCATTCTCTCAAGAAGTGTTTTCAGTCCGCTTCCGGCCTTTTTCTCAAGGGCATTGCCCATTAGCTGCATTCCGAAGAGAAAGAGCGAGAGACCGCCGATAAGCGATAGTACATCTTTTAGATCCATATTTTTCTCCTTTACATACTTTCTTTACTAATACTATTCTTTACTCCGACATCTTAATTTTAACAGATTTTTCTTAATAAATGAAAGTTTTTTTCAGGATTTTTTGCAAGTTTGTTGTGTTGTTGTATATTTGTTCACAAATTACAGCAGTGTTTGTTTATTAATTACTAATTTGAATTTAAGTCCCAATTTTTCGGCTGCTTTTCTGCAAAGCACCATTCTGCCGAGGAATATTTCAAAATAGTCCATAACCGAGCTTATCTCAGTATCGATCTCAAGCGTCAGCGTGATATCCCTGTTATCGTCACCGATAAAAAGGTCAGAGCTTACTACCGAATAGTTTACCCTGTCGTGTATATCAAAAGTAGCGGGGTCAGTATTTCTGACACGGCTTCTTCTGACATCACTCTTGTCGGCAAGGATCAAAGCCGCAGCAACAGGATTTACAGGCACTCCCGTTCCTTCATCGTGGTTTCCTATAGCAGTAACGATGGTTGCAGTATCCTTTGCCGAAAAACCCAGATTATCTAAAATACGGAAAGCCATTACCGCGCCGCTCTGCGAATGCTCAAGACGGTTCACAAGGTTACCGATATCGTGAAGATAGCCTGCAATTTTGGAGAGCTCTATTTCATGGCAAGAATAGCCGAGCTTCGCCAATATGTATGCCGCGGTGTTAGATACCTTAGTAACGTGAGCAAAGCTATGCTCTGTAAAGCCAAGAGCACTAAGCGATTCATCAGCAAGGGTTATGTATGTTTTTATATCAGAATTATCTTTAATCTGTTCGTAGGATAACATATTATCTCCTTAAAAAAGCCTCATCTATTGAAAACAGATGAGGCTTTAAAAAACTTATTATTTAAGAGCAGCCTTGAGGTTATCAAGCTGAACGCGAAGCTCAGCCGGTAGCTTGTCACCGAACTTCTTGTAATGCTCTTCAATTTCAGCGGCTTCCTTAGTCCAAACGTCCTTATCGACGGTAAGGATATCCTTAAGAGTAGCCATATCCATATCGAGGTCGGTAAGGTCGATATCCTCAGGCATCGGAACATATCCGATAGCGGTCTCGGTAGCGTCAGCCTTGCCTTCGCAACGGTCGATGATCCAGTTGAGGACACGCATATTATCGCCAAATCCGGGCCAGATGAAGTTGCCTTCGTCATCGGTACGGAACCAGTTAACATTAAAGATCTTAGGAGCCTTGTCGCCGAGCTTCTTACCCATTTCGAGCCAATGCTTGAAATAGTCACCCATATTGTATCCGCAGAAGGGCAGCATAGCCATAGGATCGCGACGTACAACACCTACTGCGCCTGCAGCAGCTGCGGTAGTCTCAGAAGCCATAGCCGAACCTACGAATACACCGTTCTCCCAGCTCTTTGACTGATATACGAGCGGAGCGCACTTAGCGCGTCTGCCGCCGAATACGATAGCAGAAATGCGAACGCCCTGACCCTTATTGAACTCATCAGAGATGCAAGGGCAGTTCTCAGCAGGAGCTGTGAAACGGGAGTTCGGATGAGCAGCACAGGTAGACTTGTCAGCTTTATTGAACTTAGCAGGATCCCAAGCATTACCCTTCCAATCGAGAGCATTCTCAGGCAGGTTCTTATTGAGGCCTTCCCACCAAACAGTATTGTCATTCTGGTCAAGAGCAACGTTTGTGAAGATGGTATTCTTCTTGGTTGACTCAAGAGCATTGAAGTTAGAATGCTCGTTAGTTCCGGGAGCAACTCCGAAGAAGCCGTTCTCGGGGTTGATAGCGTAAAGATAGCCGTCGGGTCCTATGCGCATCCAGGAAATATCGTCGCCGACAGTCCAGATCTTGTAGCCTTTCTTACGGAGATACTCGGGAGGAATAAGCATTGCGAGGTTGGTCTTTCCGCAAGCAGAGGGGAAAGCAGCGGCAATGTACTTAACCTCACCCTTAGGATTCTGAAGGCCTAAGATGAGCATATGCTCAGCCATCCAGCCCTCCTTCCAGCCCTGGAAGGAAGCAATACGAAGCGCAAAGCACTTTTTGCCGAGAAGAACGTTTCCGCCGTAACCCGAATTTACAGAGATAATTGTATTATCCTCGGGGAAATGGCAGATATAACGGTTCTCAGGATCGATATCGCAACGGCTATGAAGTCCGCGCACCCAATCGTTAGAGTCGCCGAGAACTTCAAGCACCTTAGTGCCTACACGTGTCATAATAAGCATATTGAGAACAACGTAAACAGAATCTGTGATCTCGATACCTATCTTAGCAAGAGGAGAGCCGATAGGTCCCATAGAATAAGGGATAACGTACATAGTACGACCCTTATAGCTGCCGCGAGCGATCTTGTAGAGCTTGTCATACATCTCTTTGGGATCACACCAGTTATTGGTAGGACCTGCGGTCTCCTTATCAGCGGTACAGATAAAGGTACGGTCCTCAACACGTGCAACGTCATTAGGATTGGTACGGTGGAGGTAGCATCCGGGAAGCTTTTCCTGATTAAGCTCGGTAAGCTCTCCGAGTTCAACAGCCAGACGGCGAAGCTCCTCGCGCTGCTCATCGCTGCCGTCTATCCAAACGGTCTTGTCAGGGGAAAGAAGCTCCTTCATTTCCTCCAGCCATTTTAAAACAGTAGCATTATTTGTCATCATTAATTCTCCTTTTTAGACAATTATAGGTCAGCCATTAATTTAAAAGCCAACTTACACCAATTACATTATAACCGCTTGGGCAAGTAAAATCAAGAATATTTGATAAATCAATATCAATTATTTAAATTTTATTAAAAAAGATGAACACATTTTAATATGTTCATCCTTTTAATTTAGAAATTGCAGATTTAAGTCTTGCTTTAAAGTATCGTGCAGGTATTGACGCAACCTTTTTTTTCACATACTTTATATACTCAGCATTATCAAGCGATACATATTGGTCTCCGCGGTAAAATCCCGACACTGTCGCCTTTACCTGATCGGGGCGTATACCCTTTTCTACCAAGCACTGATTATCCCCGCACATATGATATTTTCCATCTTTTACGGCTACGACGCGGTGAAGCACAAACGCCCCGTCATCACGGAGATATAAGATCATATCATACTTTTTAATTTCGACGGCATTGGTAAACACTACGGAATCTACCCCCTGCCTTATAAGAGGCAGCATACTTGTACCCCTCGGATAAAAGCGGTATTTACCACCGTTTTTGATTCCTTCTTCTATAAGCGGAAAGATCTCTTTCATAGTAAATTCGTTCATTGTCAGACCTCATAAAATCTTTATGTCTCTATAATAATACAAAACTCAAAAAAAATATACAAAAATTTTTCTAAGTGTGCTATAATGTACAGGTATATTGCTTTCAAAGGAAGGATATTATGTATTTATACGGAAAAAATGCCGATTATGAACTGCTTAATATAGTTGACGGCGATCTCACTTGGCTGGCTAGCCTACTTGAATTCGGCGAAAAATATGCTCTTAGAGGAAATCTCTGGCATCACTATATCGCTTATCTTATAATGATGGACGAAAATGCATTTTCACTCTCTCTTGAAAGAAATGATGGTTGCGGCAGCTGTGAAGTATATGCCAAGAAGGATATTGAAGCAATACGTGAAAAGTTTTTTACAGATCTTTCAGCAGACGAGCTTTCGCCTTTAGCTGACTATACTCCCGTAAACGCAGTTCTCAGTAACGAGGATACACGAAAGGGCATTATGATAAGCGATTTTTCCGCTCTTCTTGAACAAGCCCTCGACCCAGAGAGCTTTTATACCGCTGTAAAGAATTTTTACATAAACCACGGTGTCGGATTCTTTGGAATGAATAAAGCTTTCTATATGAAGGATGACGGAAAAATAATTCCTGTTTCACACATCAAGGAGGCTTCCTTTGAGCGCATCAAGGGATATGATGACCAGAAGAAAAAGCTCATCACCAATACCGACGCTTTTGTTCGCTCTGTCGGCGGCAACAATGTTCTTCTGTACGGTGACAGCGGCACGGGTAAATCAACCAGCATAAAGGCTGTACTTAATATGTTCTTTGACAAGGGTCTTAGAATGATACAAATACAAAAGCATCAATTTGTACATTTAGGCACACTTACCGAAGCTTTAAAATCGCGCAACTACAAATTCGTTCTCTATATGGACGACCTTTCGTTCGAGGATTTTGAGATAGAATATAAATATCTCAAAGCGGCTATCGAAGGCGGACTTCAGGAAAAGCCCGATAACGTACTAATATATGCCACCTCAAACCGCAGACATATTATCAAAGAAACCTTTGCCGAGCGCGAGGGCGGCGGTGATATTCACAGAAACGAATCTATTCAGGAAAAGATATCACTCTCCGAGCGTTTTGGACTTATGATCTATTACCCGAAGCCCACTCAACAGGAGTTTTTTGATATGGCGCTTTATCTTGCCGCAGAAGAGCATCTCGATATAGATAAAGACACCGTTGTAGCCGAAGCCAGAAAATGGGGCGTTTCCCACGGCGGACTTTCGGGCAGAACTGCCGAACAGTTTATCACCCATCTGAAAACGAGTCTAATAAAATAATTAATGTCCTTACAGTAACTTGACTGTAAGGACATTGTTTTTATGCTGCAGGAGTCTGTTCTTGATCGCCGGTTCCCGTAGTTTCACTGCTCGGAGTACTTGTACTTGCGGTATCTGAGCTTGAAACATCCGTGCTCGACGAATCTGTACTTGATGTATCAGTGCTTGATGTATCCGTAGTTGGTGTATCGGTGCTTGACGTATCCGTAGTTGGTGTATCTGTGCTCGATGTATCTGTAGTTGGTGTATCTACACTTGATGTGTCGGTTACCGGATTTTCAGGATCGGGAGTTTTAGACGGTGTGCTGACAGGGCCTGTATACCAGCCGTCTTTTATGATCTTATTATTTTCAAGATAGTCCTCCTGATCTATATCCTCATAAATATAAGCATCAAGAATATCCTTTGCAAAATCAAGATTAAAGTATACGGTGGAGCCTGCGCTCGGAACGCTTAGTCCCGCATTAATGATATACTTAGTCTGAGGTACTCTGGTCTGCTTGAACTCAACACCTTTGGATAGCACCGAGGTTGCCAGAGACCACATTTCATCAAAGGAAAGGGAGGTTTTTACATAGCCAAGCATTGTCTTTGCAATGTCGGGATACTGCAGAATATTTTTATCCAATGCTTTATTCAGTAAAGCCTCCATAACAACTCTCTGACGGTCTGTTCTGCCGAAATCGTTAGAAACACCTTCTGCCGTAGATACAGAGCGTATACGTGCCCACGCAACCGCCTGCAGTCCTGTAAGGGTCTGTTTTCCCGCTTTGGTTATATACTGAGGCTTAACTCCGAGATAGTCTGCCTGCTCTTCCATATTTTGGTTAATACCGTTGACCGAATTGATCTCTTTTTGCTGAACATCTATTTCTATACCGCCCAGCTCATCTATAATATCCGCCATTCCGTAGAAGTTAACGGTTGCGTACTCGCTTATATCAAGACCGAAGTTCTCGTTTATCGTCTTAACGGCAAGCGCCGCTCCGCCCTTAGCATAAGCTGTATTAAGCTTGCCGTAGGTGGTTTTTCCTTCATGTGTAATCGGTACAAGTGTATCTCTCATGAGCGAGATTAGCTTTATTTCTTTTTCCACTGTATCTATAGATAAAACCATTATAGAATCCGAGCGACCTGAATACGAATCGGGATCTCTTGTATCTATACCGAAAAGCGCAATATTGTATATCTTATCGTCCTTTTGATCAAGGTTGGTGAAATAATCATCCTGACCGAAGTTGCTGTCGTGACTTCGGTCTGCCGCGTTCTTAAGGCCTACAAACTGCACTACTACCCAGATCACCATAGCAAGTAATATAGCCGCCAGTACCGATACTGCAGCTATAAGTGTTATTACGACTTTTTTATTCTTACCGTCAAATATACTCTTTTTCTTTAAGCCTGACGTATTTTCATGCTTCGGTTTTGTTTTCTTTTTGGCGTGACGAGCCTTTTTTTTGCTCGAATAAATATCCATATTCAGCTTCCTTTATCTAAATTCTTTCAAACATACCAAGGTATTATACTACATTATAGAATGAAAATAAAGAGTAATTTTATGAATTTTTCTAATTATTTAACAGTCGGTATATTTCGCTCTTTTTTATTCCAGTATCGGCTGCTGCCATTTTTGCAGCGGTCGAGGCAGAATTGCCGTCCGAAATATATTCCTTTGCGATCTTTACAGCGTCCTCTAATGTATATGATCTTTCTTCACCATTTTCCTCGTAGCCTTCGACTATAAGCACAAACTCACCTTTTGGAGTTTTATCCTCGCGATACATTTCGAGAGCTTCTGAAAACGTAGTATGTATTACCTGCTCGTGGAGCTTTGTAAGCTCTCGGACGAGGGCTATTTTACGCTCACCGAAATATTCTTTCATATCAGAAAGGGTCGAAACTAACTTGTGAGGAGCTTCGTAAAATACCATTGTTCTGGTCTCGCGGCTTAGCTCTTCAAGGTGGGCTTTTCTACTCGGCTTATTGACCGATAAAAAGCCTTCAAAACAGAATCTTCCCGTTTTCATCCCTGAAATTGCCAGCGCAGTAGTCAGCGCAGAAGGACCCGGAACAGATTCCACCGCTATGCTGTTTTCGTGACACATACGCACAAGGTCCTCACCTGGATCGGAAATTGCAGGCATACCTGCATCGGACACGATAGCGCAGGTCTCACCTGCCATCAGGCGGTCGATAATATCGTTTCCTCTGCCCGTCTTATTGTGCTCGTAATAGGATATCATCGGCTTTTTGATACCGAAATGATTAAGCAGCTTTACAGTAACTCTTGTATCCTCGGCGGCAATAAAATCGACATTTTCAAGAGTTTCTATAGCTCTCGGCGAAAAGTCCGAAAGGTTTCCTATCGGGGTGCCGACTACATAAAGCTTTCCCGCCATCAGATATGTCCCTCCTTATAAGGTCCGTAAATTTTAAGCATTTCTTCAGAGTAATTTCCGTCATTATCATATACATATAAGGTCGGCAACACTCTCATTCCGCTCTTGCCATCACGTCGGCCCTCTAGCAGTACCAGCCAAGGCTCTTGACCCGCTTTTTTGGCTACAAATCTGACCGTTTTAGGCTCGACTTTATACTGACGCATAAGGCAGATCATATCACTAAGACGCTCGGGACGCTGACAGATACAAAGTCTGCCCGAGGATTTTAGGAGCCTTGATGCCGAGATGATCACATCCTCAAGAGAACACGCCGTTTCGTGACGTGCGACCTTGTCAGCAGAGCTCAGGCTGATTATACCCGCGCCGTCTGCCTTATAGGGCGGATTACAGGTCACAAGATCATATTCGCCAAAGGGTAATATGCCTTTCAGCTCTTTTAAATCGGCGTGAACGACCGAAAGCGTATCCTCAGCATATTCGGCGGCGGTTCGGCGCGCCAAGGCTACCGCTTCTGGGCAAATCTCGACTGCGTCGGAATGACCGACTGTGCCGTCGCGAAGAAGCAGCATAGATATTATGCCGCAGCCTGCGCCCAGATCGCAGTGCTTATTCACTCTTTTAGAAGAGGCAAAATCGCTGAGCAATACAGCATCTGTACCAAAGGTGTGATTCCCCGAAACATTGATATAATATCCGCATCCTAACGGTTCTTTTTTTGAAACTAAATTCTGCTCCATTTAACTCCCTGCGGGGTATCCTCAAGAACGATACCCATCTCCTTCAGCTTGTCGCGGATCGCGTCTGCGGTCTTGAAGTCCTTTGCCTTACGCGCGGCTGTTCTCTCTGCAATAAGAGCTTCGACCTCACTATCGAGATTATCACTTTTTCTGTTATAGACAAGGCCAAGCACCCAAGTCAGCTCATCGAAGGTCTTGATAGCGGCTTGAACGGCGACCTTTAAAGGCGCATCTGCTATCATTGTATTAATATCTCTGACGAGCTGGAAGAGTACGCCAATAGCATCAGCGGTATTGAGGTCGTCCTCCATAGCGGCGATGAATTCAGTCTTGTATTTCTCTAAGAAATCAGGCGCTTCGCCGCCCTCACTAGCATTCTTCAGCGCAAAATCAAGATTATCGCGGCAGGTATAAAGACGAAGGAGAGCGTTCTTGCCCTGCTCGATTATCTCGGTAGAATAATTGATGGGGCTTCTGTAATGAGAAGAAATAAGGAAATAACGGATAGGCTCATAGCCGTATGCGTTCGCAACATCACGAACGGTGAAGAAATTGTTGAGCGACTTTGACATTTTTCGGTTATCTACATTGATGTAGCCGTTATGCATCCAATAATGGGCAAAGTCACAGCCGTTAGCGCACTCACTCTGCGCAATTTCGTTTTCGTGGTGGGGGAAGATAAGGTCCTGTCCGCCGCAGTGGATATCAATAGTATCACCGAGGAAGCGTCCCGCCATTGCAGAGCACTCAATATGCCAGCCCGGTCTTCCCTGTCCCCAAGGAGACTCCCAATAAGGCTCGCCCGGCTTTGCGCCCTTCCAAAGGCAGAAATCCATCGGGTCTTCCTTTATATCTGCACCGCCCTCTACGCGGTTGCTGGCGCCTGCGGCAAGGTCCTCAAGCGGCTGATGAGAAAGTTTTCCGTACTCATCAAACTTTTTAGCACGGAAATATACATCCCCTGCGGACTCGTAAGCAAAGCCTTTTTCGATGAGAGAGGAAATTATATTCTGAATAGCGTCGATATTCTCGGTAGCTCTAGGATGAACAGTCGCTTTTCTGACATTCAGTCCCTCTGCATCGGTCCAGAATTCTCCAATATATCTTTCAGCGACCTCGGGTACAGTTATACCCTCCTCGTTCGCCTTTTTTATGAGCTTGTCGTCGATGTCTGTAAAGTTCTGCACAAAGTTTACATTATAGCCTCTCCACTCCAAAAAGCGGCGGAGAACATCAAAGACACATAGGGGTCTTGCGTTGCCAATGTGGATATAGTTGTAAACAGTAGGTCCGCAGGCATAAATTCTGACGGTATCCTTTTCTATTGGAACAAGCTCCTGCTTTTCACGGGTCAGTGTATTGAAAATCTTCATTATTTATCTACCTCTAATTCTTCAAGTTTTTTCGTAAGTTTAGCTATCTCACCCTCAAGCTGACAGATCTTCTGTGCAACGGGGTCGGGAATGTGTATCTGATCGAGGGGGGTTATCTTCATACCGTTAAGACGGACTATCTTTGCGGGAACGCCGACTACGGTAGCACCCTCGGGCACCTCGTCAAGTACGACGGCACCTGCGGCAATTCGCGCATTGTCGCCCACCTTAAAGGGACCTAGCACCTTCGCGCCCGAGCTTATCATAACATTATTGCCTATAGTCGGATGACGCTTGCCGACATCCTTACCCGTACCGCCGAGTGTCACTCCCTGATAGATAAGGACATCGTCGCCTATCTCTGCAGTCTCGCCGATAACCACACCCGTTCCGTGGTCGATAACCAGCCGTCTGCCGATAGTTGCACCTGGATGTATCTCAATACCTGTTTTCCGAACAGCTCTCTGCGATATCATACGGGCAATAAAAAACAATTTACGGGTGTAGAAGAAATGCGCTCTCCTGTACATACGAAGTGCCTTTACACCGGGATATAGAAAAAATATCTCAAGCGAGCTTCGCGCCGCAGGGTCACGGTCCTTGACCGCTCTTATATCCTCTCTTATTCTTTCAAATAACATAAACTCCTCCAAACAAAAAGCCTCCGACAGCCCAAAAAGCCATCGGAGGCGAAAATTCGCGGTTCCACTCCTGTTTATACCTTGAAAGCCTTAACGCGGCCTATTCGCACAAAGGATACTGAAAATTCCCCCTTGTGTGCTGACGGGCGCACTTCGTATCTTCTCATACCCAAGGCTTCTTTCAGCCGATGAAAGCCTCTCTCTGTCGGCGATAAAGATATTACTCTACCCGATAAACGCATCAATATCTATATATATTATATTTAATTTTTCCGATTTGTCTACTTTTATTTTGTGGTATCGATAAATTCTTTATTATCAATAAGATAAATCGCACCCGAAATAACGCAAAGAACTGCCGATATCCAAAGCAATACAGAAACTAAAACATCTAAAACGGAATTGACAACAGGTAAATCAAACCAAGCCTCAAACTGTCTCGCCGCCATAGCGAAGATTATGGCGACCATCTGAGATACAGTCTTTAGCTTGCCCCAAATATTTGCGGCGATCACTTTGCCGCCCGAGGAAACTGCGACCATTCTGACAGAGGAGACAAGGAATTCTCTGAACAGTACTATAAAAGCTATCCATACTGATCCCCAGCCTATTTGGAGCACTATAAAGCCTAAAAATGCAGAGGTGGTCAGCATTTTATCGGCAATAGGGTCTAAAAACTTTCCAAAGCTTGTGACTATACCCTGCTTGCGAGCTATATTTCCGTCAAGAAAATCGGTAAAGGATGCAACGCTGAAAATTACAAGTGCTACTAGATAATGAAGATCAAAATCAAGCAGCAACGCTATTAAAAAGAAGGGTGTCATTATCATTCTGATAACAGTTAACTTATTGGGCAGATTCATCTACTCTTTCTCCTAACAAATCATATTCCAGACAGTCATTTATCTGTACAAATACATAGTCGCCTATAACAAGCGGTCTATCCGAGGTGAAGAATACCTTTCCGTCTATCTCGGGAGCGTCGGCTGTGCTTCTTCCGAAGTAGCACTTTATATAATCATCCCATCCCTCGATAAGCACCTCTGTGACAGAGTCGATCTTTTCTTCATTCTTCTCGGCAGCGATGGTGAGCTGATCCTCCATTATGAGTTCCATTCGGTGCTGTTTTGTCTGCTCATCTACCTGATCGTCGAACAATGCCGCCGCAGTATCTTCTTCGGCGGAATATGCAAAACAGCCAAGGCGGTCGAAACGCATATCCTTTACAAACTGATGCAACTCTGTGAACTGTTGGTCAGTCTCGCCAGGGAAACCAGTTATAAGTGTTGTACGAAGGGTTATTTCGGGAATCTTGCTTCTTATTTTATTTATAAGAGCTTCTAGGCTGTCCTTATCACCCTTGCGGTTCATTCTCTTTAATATCTCGCCGTTTGCGTGCTGAATGGGGATATCGAGATATTTGACCAGTTTTTCTTCACTTGCAATAGTATCGAGCAACTCATCAGTTATCTTGTCGGGATATGTATAAAGCGTCCTTATCCAATGAAGCTTTTCAATCTTACAAAGCTCAGAAAGCAGCTCGGACAGTTTTGATTCTCCATAGATATCCACACCGTAGGCTGTGGTATCCTGAGCTACTACTATAAGCTCTGTAACACCGCCCTCTGCCAGCTCCTTTGCCTCTTTTACAATATCCTCTATCCTGCGCGAGCGAAGTCTTCCTCTGATTTTCGGTATGGCGCAGTATGTGCAGCAGTTATCGCAACCGTCGGATATCTTTATGTATGCCGTAAAGGGCATACCTCCAAGAATTCTTTCTGCATTCAGATCAAGATCCTCTTTCGGTCCGTAGGAATTCTCCATATTACCCTCAATAGCGTTACGTGTCAGCTCGGCAATTTTAGAGTTGCTGCCGATTCCAACAACCATATCTACCTCGGGTATCTCCTCGGTTATATCGTCCTTGTATCTCTCTGCAAGACAACCCGTAACGATAAGTGCTTTAAGTTTGCCTTCGTTTTTATAGGCGGCGCATTCAAGGATGTTTTCAATCGCTTCACGCTTTGCATCCTCTATAAAGCCGCAGGTGTTGATTATTATTGCATCAGCCTCTGCCTCTTCTGCCGACAGCTCAAAGCCGTCCTTTAAAAGGGCGGCAAGCATCATCTCGGCATCTACCTGATTTTTCGGACAACCGAGTGATACCACGCTAACCTTATATGCCATTATTAGTCCTCACTGTATAGTATTTCTTCACTGTATTCTTTTAAAGCAGACTTAACATCCGAGTAAGAGAAGCCGCGTCTTATAAGTGCGGCAAACACCTTTTTTACCGACTCCTCATCACCGAGCTTGCTCGCATATTTATGCTCTAAAAGGTGTTTGATCTTTTCTACTTCATCGCCCTCGGTATTGGATAATTCATGAGCAATGTCACGCGGAATTCCGCGGCTTATGAGCTTATATTCAGTTTCCCTTTTTGATATGCCGCTACTATTCAAATATTCAGCCATACGGGCGGCATATGCCTCGTCGTTTATAAGCCCAAGCTCCTTCATTCTGTCAACAGCATCCCTGCTTGCTGTTTCTGAAAAGCCGCCACGGATAAGCTTATCCAAAAGGGCTTTTTCACTGTGATCGCTTCTGGATAAATACCAAAGCGCCCTAGATTTAGCTCTTTTAAAGTCGGAAAGATATATTAAATGCTCTAAATCATCAATATCAGAGCCAACCTTGATATTTTCGATGATCACAAGCTCGCTGTCAAGCAAAGCTTCACTGCCGTCATCAAAAATGACCGCAGTGAGAGCCTTTTTGCACTGTTTTAAAGCAGTAACTTTCATTAATCGTCAACCGCAATATCAATATTTACCTTACGGCGTTTGGGCGCCCCATCCGTAGCAGGTACCGCTACAGGTGCAACCGACTTTTCTTCTGTCTTTTCCTCGGCTGTGGCGGTCATTGCAGCCACTATCTTTGCCTCTATCTCGTTTGCGAGCTCCGGATTTTGCTCAAAAAGAGCCTTCGTGTTATCTCGCCCCTGAGCCAGTCTCATATCGCCGTAATAGAACCACGCACCCGAACGCTTGAGCACATCGAACTTGACACCGAGGTCTACTATCTCACCAGTACGGGAAATTCCCTTTCCGTACATAACATCAAATTCAGCCTCTCGAAATGGAGGAGCAACCTTATTCTTAACTATTTTTGCGCGTGTTCTTGAGCCTATCATCTCGCCATTTACCTTGATGGTCTCAATTCTTCGAACATCAATGCGTACAGAAGCGTAGAACTTAAGCGCGCGGCCGCCTGTGGTGGTCTCGCTGCTGCCGTAGATAACACCTATCTTATCGCGGAGCTGATTTATGAATATTGCTACGCAGTTTGACTTGGAAATAGCACCTGCAAGCTTTCTGAGCGACTGTGACATAAGTCGTGCGTGAAGACCCACATGGCTGTCACCCATCTCACCCTCCATTTCAGCCTTGGGAACAAGGGCTGCAACCGAGTCGATTACTACAACATCAATAGCTCCTGAGCGTACGAGCGCTTCGGTAATCTCCAGAGCCTGCTCACCTGTATCGGGCTGAGAAACGAGCAGAGAGTCAATGTCAACACCGAGGTTCTGTGAATATACAGGATCAAGCGCGTGCTCTACGTCGATAAACGCTGCTGTACCGCCTGCCTTCTGTGCTTCGGCAATAACGTGAAGCGCAAGGGTGGTCTTACCTGATGATTCGGGTCCGTATATCTCGACGATTCGTCCTCTCGGAACACCGCCGATGCCAAGCGCAAGATCAAGAGAGACCGAGCCAGTTTTTATATGCTCTACCGCCATTCCGTTGTTTTCTCCAAGGCGCATAACCGCACCCTGTCCAAACTGCTTTTCGATTTGTGCGAGCGCCGTCGCTAATGCTTTGCTCTTATCTTCTGACATTGAAATTACCACCTTTTTTAATTCTTTGTCTTAATTATATATTTTTTGCTGTCCCAAAAACTACTCTGTGCACACCGCAAAGGTCTTTCTTTATTGTTATTTTGGAAAAGCCTTCTTGCTTCATTATATCTGCAACCTGCTCAGCTTCGCCTATTCCTACTTCATATGCAAGAACGCCGTTTTTGTTTAAAGCCGATTTCCAAAGCCTTGTTATTGTGCGATAAAAGTACAGTCCGTCCTCACCGCCGAAGAGCGCGGTTTCTGGTTCTTTTTTGACATCTTCAGACAAGGATTTCATATCTTCTGCCGTAATGTACGGTGGGTTGCTTATAATAAGGTCATACTCTCCGAACGACCTTTCACAGACATCGGCTAATACGGCTTTTACATTTTCAGTGCCGTTATGCTTTATATTCTTTTCTAAATAAGAAAATGCTTTTTCGTATTTTTCAACGCAGGTGACCGAGGCGTTTGGAAAGTCTGTGGCGATGCTGATACCGATACAGCCGCTTCCCGCGCAAAGGTCGGCGACAACGGCGTCGGGTTTGTATTTCAACAGCTCAATCGCCGCTTCAACAAGAGTCTCAGTATCCTGACGTGGGATAAGCACGCCCTCGCCCACGAAAAATTCTCCCTTGTAAAACCACCATTTGCCGAGAATATATTGAAGCGGTATATTTTCGCTTCGCTTTTTGAGGATATCCGAAAGTTCGGTTTCATCTACCGTTTTATCGGTAATCATAAGTCTGCCGATATCCTCGCCCACAAGATGGGAAACAATGAGCTTTGCTTCATTTTCAGCTTCGTCGGTGATTCTTTTCAAAACCTCCGCCGAACGCTTTAATGCTTCTTTTACCGTCATATTACCAGCAGTCCGACTCATTATTCCCGGGAATGACCTCATTCATTGCAGCTATTGCGACCTCTATCATAGAGTCATCGGGCTCTTTTACCGTTATTCTCTGTATCCAGAGTCCGGGTGCTGCCACTATGCGGGTAAATATGTTATCGTGACGTCCGCATATCTTAATAAGCTCATAGCCGAGTCCACAGGTAAGCGGAATAAGGCACAGCTTTATAATGGTTCTAAGCCACAAAACACCTCTGAGCCACGGCAGTATCGCATCTAAGATCAAGGTAAGAAAAATACTTACTATAAGAATAAGTATCATAAAAGAAGTACCGCATCTCGGGTGAAATCTTTTCTGACGTCTCACGTTTTCAACCGTCAGCTCCTCTCCTGCCTCATAGCAGAAGATAGTCTTATGCTCTGCACCGTGAAAGCTGAACACACGCTTAATATCCTTCATTGCAGATACGGCTATCATATAGCATAGGAATATCGCTATTCTGAGAATTCCCTCAAACACCGCCTGTACAGGAGAAAGCACTCCTCCGATAAGATAGTTTATACCCTTGAAGGCAAGTGACGGAAGATAAATAAAAAGTCCTATACAAAGTATGACTGCAAGTACAGTGGCAACTATCATAATGCCTGTCATCAGCTTACTGTTGTCCTTTTTTTCACGCTTACCGTCTTCTTCGATCTCGTCAAGATAGCCCGACTTATCAGCAGATTCCATCATAGCTTTGTAGCCTACTATCATAGACTCAACAAAATTCACAACTCCGCGGACTATGGGAAGTCTGAAAAACGCCGATCTGTCCTTGATGGACTTTACATTCATTTCGCTTACATCTATACTGCCATCCTTCATACGGACAGCCATAACGGTCCTTTCGGGGCCCTTCATCATAATGCCCTCAATCAGCGCCTGACCACCGATGCTCGTCTTTTTACAGCTCATCTAAATCTCCCTTACTATCAATTTCTTCCTCAAAAATCGGTAATACGACCGTAACCGTCGTTCCTATGCCCTCGGTACTGTCGACCAGCAAAAATCCGTTATGCTGCTTCATAATTTCATCGGCAACTGCAAGACCGATACCGGAGCCTCTGACTGTTTTATTCGCTTTATAAAATTTTTCCTTAACTCGGTCAAGGTCAGCTGCAGCAATTCCCACACCTGTATCACTTATCGCGACCTGAACACAGCCCTCTTCAAGGCTTGTTTTTATAAGGATCTGTCCGTCAGGCTGGTTATACTTCAGAGCGTTATCGATAACATTGACAAACACCTGCTTTATTCGGTTGAAGTCACCTTTGCACACGATCGCTTCGGGAAGCGGGATATAGAGCAGTTCTACGCCCTGCTTTTTGGCAAGTTCAACATACATTTCAGCCGATTCTCGAATAGCGCGTCTTAAATCAAAGGTTTCTACATTAAGCGAAAGCCTTCCAGACTGCATCCTTGAAAAATCAAGCAGCTCTTCGACAAGTGAGTTCAGTCTCTCCGATTCGGTCAACACAACATCTAGTCCTTTTTTTACTGTGCCCTCATCATAACCTATAGACATTTTTGCCGTTTCGGCCCAACCGCGGATAGCTGTAAGGGGCGTACGAAGCTCGTGAGATACAGAAGAAATAAACTCGTTTTTCATATTCTCCGCAGCCTGCAGCTCGCTTGCCATATAGTTAATAGAATCGCAAAGCTCACCTATTTCATTATTGGATTTCATTTCAATTCTCGAATTGAAATCTCCCATAGCTATTTTTCTTGAAATATTACTTACATCACGGATAGGACGAACTATAGATTTTATAAAATATACTCCCGAAAATCCTGTTACAATCAGAATAAAAAGTCCTCCGACAACAGCCATAACACAAGTAAAGAGAATATGTCTGTTGACATCTGTGAGCGACACTACCCAACGTACAGCTCCGTTCGAGGCGGCTTCCCCACCGTCAAGAAGAACCGTCTGACACAAAATATTTTCACCTACTGCACTTTCCCCTACCCAATAAGCCCCATCACCGTTTGCAATTGCAGCTTTATAATCGGGCATAGTAGTTTCGTCAGGTATAAATCCGGTTGTAGAAAACAACACCTTTCCCTCATTGTCAAGAATCTGAACCTCAAGCTTATCCTTGTGCTGGAACTCTTCACAATACTGTCTTGCAGTTGCCTGATAATCAGCTGCAGGACAGTTGGCAAGCGGTGTTACAAAGGCTTGACCGTATTCTTCTGCAATCATCTGTGTTCTTGAAAGATAATAAGAACGGATAAAAACGCAGAATAGAATTTCGAGGACAACTATTACGAGCAGCATTACGAGAAACACATTAAGTATCCATTTCCACGCAACGCTTTTGAATTTTACTTCAAACTCCATTTTGTCCTCACCTGCCTTTGTTAAAATACTCGTTAATTTATCCTAAGATTTGAAAATTTAATCTCCGCTGTTCCACTTATAACCCATTCCCCAAACAGTTACAAGATGCTTGGGTGACGAGGGTTCGTCCTCTATCTTCATACGGAGTCTTCTGATGTTTACATCAACTATCTTTTCCTCGCCGAAATATCCGCTGCCCCATACCTTATTAAGTATATCGGTACGGTCCAGAGCGGTATCGGGATTAGTGAAAAAGTATTCTATGATCTGAAACTCAACCTGAGTAAGCTCGATATTCTCTCCCCTCTTCATAAGGGTGTGACGACGAAGATTGAGTGTGAAATCACCGATCTTTATCTCATTAGAGGTCTTTGTTGAAGTGTTATTGTTCATACCCACTCTTCTGTAAAGAGAGTCTACACGCGCAAGCAGCTCGGTAGGACTGAAGGGCTTGGTAATATAATCGTCAGCACCCATCATAAGACCGCTTATCTTATCCATTTCCTGAGTGCGGGCAGTCAGCATAATTATACCGAGGGTCTCTGTACGCTTTCTAAGCTCCTTACAGAGGGTAAATCCGTCCATACCGGGCATTGAGATATCAAGAAGTGCAATATCAAAATCAGGCTGGCTGTCAAAAATTTGAAGAGCTTCTTCGCCCGAGCCCGCCTCTACGGTTGAATATCCGACCCGTTTAAGATTTATCGCTTCAAATTCGCGTATTGCCTCTTCGTCTTCAACTATAAGGATTTTTTTCATAAGTTATTCTCCTTACTGAATAATATAGAAGTTTTCCAAAATCGTTTCTACCGTTATACCAAGCTCGTTATTTTCGGTGACCTTTGTGAGATATATCATTCCGTTAACATTTCTGAGCTGTTCATAACCCGTATTATCAAACTTACCGCTGTCAATATCGCTCTGGGTCGTAGCTACTATTCTGAATACCTCATTTCCCTGCATATCGGTAGCAGGATCGTAGCTATAGAATATGCGCTGTCTTGAATCGACCTTTCTCGCAAGATGTATCGAATTCATCCATTTGTCGGAAACAGTAAGATAATATCCGTCTGTATAATTCATAAATGTGTTCTCTATAACGTTCAGGGCTGCCCCGTCAAAATTACACCATGAGGTGACATAGACCTTATCCGTTTCAGACATAAGCGCAGTCGAAGCCAGCAGGCTCATTATCGGTATTTCAAGCGTACCGTCCGCGTTTATATCCTTGGTATACACCGCAGAAGGACGGTAGGTCAGGCGCGTTTCGGCCAGAGCGGTGTCATATGTGCTGCGAAGTATATTGTCCTTGAACCAGACAATCTCGGTAAGAGTTCCCGTTCCCTTGATAGCGTCAATATATAATGCCTTTCTGCCGTCAGCAAGCTTTGATACTATCGGGGCTGAATAACTTGTTACTCCTCCGTCAAGAAATGCAGAGCCTATCTCTGTTATACCTGCTTCGCTGAGAGCCAGCATTTTGACTTCAGAGGTCTTATCCGTAGTATTAAGATCAATAACTATAAGCTCATCCTTATTATCGTCATTTAAACTGTCACAGAGAAAATTGGTATACTTCTCAAGCACACGTTGATTCAGCGCCTTACCGTCATAGGTATAAACACCCACCTGCTTATCTACCGTACCGTATATCATCCAACCAACAATTATTTCGGGAATACTGTCGGCATTGAGGTCACAGAAGGTTATCTTTTCGATCCCGCTTCCAACCACCTTTACATCGGAGCGGCTCACCCATTCGCCCATTTCATAATCGATAACATTAAGATGCATCGAGACCGTACCGTTGGTATTAAGGCTGTACAGCGCAAGTGCCTCATCTACGCCGTCAGCATCAATATCCATAAAAGAAAACGCCGAACGGTAATCACCTGCTATCGGATACTTTAATGTAATGTTGTTTCCGACCGCTGCTTCAAGCGCCTGCTGTATTGGGTAAATATCTCCGTCCTGCTTAGGTGGTGACAGAAGGTTATCGATATTCATATCGAGCGAGTTGCAGGATGAAAAGGTAAATGCCATAATCACCGTACAAATGATCACGGCAATTCTTTTAAAGTTCATATCGACACCTCCACATAATTAATCATTGTAATTATATCATAAATTTATTAAAAAATAAAGTGTTTTTAAAAAGAAAAAAGGACTCTTTCGAGTCCTTTTCATTGTTAGTCGATTATAATGCTTTCGCCTGTCATTTCTTCGGGCTGAGAAAGTCCTAAAAGTTTAATGATAGTGGGGGAAATATCGCAAAGGCGTCCACCCTCACGAAGCTTGCAGTCTTTTCCGATAACGGCAAAGGGTACGGGATTTGTAGTGTGAGCAGTAAAGGGTGAGCCGTCTTCTGCTATCATACAGTCGGCATTTCCGTGGTCAGCGGTAAGAAGCATTATGCCGCCCATATTCAATACGGCATCAGCAACTCTGCCTACGCACACATCAACAGTTTCAACCGCCTTTACAGCCGCGTTGAAGATACCTGTATGGCCTACCATATCGCAGTTTGCGAAGTTGAGGATAATAACATCGTACTTGCCGCTGTTTATAGCCTCTACCACCTTATCACAAACAGGAACCGCACTCATTTCGGGCTGCATATCATAGGTGGCAACCTTGGGGGACGCAACAAGTATTCTATCCTCGCCCTTATATTCTACCTCAACGCCGCCGTTAAAGAAGAAGGTTACATGTGCATACTTCTCGGTCTCAGCAATACGAAGCTGGGTCATTCCCTTTTCGGCAAGATACTCGCCGAGGGTATTCTTTAAGGACTGGGGCTTATATGCGACCTCTACATTCGGCATAGAAGCATCATACTGTGTCATACACACATAGAAAAGGTCAAGCATTCCACCCTTACGCTCAAAGCCTGCAAAATCGGGATCAACAAAGGTTCTGGTGATCTCTCTTGCACGGTCGGGACGGAAATTGAAGAAGATAACGCTGTCGCCCGACGCAATTCTGCGTGTTCCCTCGATAACGGTCGGAAGAACGAACTCGTCCGTCAAATTCTTTCCATCCTCGTCGATGGTATCATAAGACTTGCGGACTGCAGCAGCGGCATCGTCGGTCACAATTCCCTCGCCGTAAACGAGCGCGGCATATGCCTTGCCCACTCTGTCCCAACGGTTGTCGCGATCCATTCCGTAAAAGCGTCCCATAACGGTAGCAATTTTTCCTGCTCCGATTTGCTGGAACTCAGCATTTGCCGCATCAATAAAATCAGCGGCAGAAGCGGGAGGAACGTCACGTCCGTCAAGCAGTCCGTGAACATATATCTCAGACAGGCCCGAGTCCTTTGCCATTCTTACCAGCGCATAAAGATGCTCAATATGAGAATGAACACCGCCGTCGGATAAAAGGCCCATAAGGTGAAGAGCGGAGCCGTTTTTTTTGCAGTTTTCAATTGCCGCAACAAAAGCCTCATTCTTCATCATATCCCCGTCTTTTGCAGACTTTGTGATACGGGTCAGCTCCTGATAAACAACTCGTCCTGCGCCTATATTGGTATGTCCGACCTCGCTGTTGCCCATCTGTCCGTCGGGAAGACCTACGTCCATACCCGACGCGCCGATTGAAGTTACGGGACACTCGGCAAATATCTTATCAAGATTAGGAGTATTTGCGGCTTCAATAGCATTTACTCGCTTTTCAGGGTTAAAGCCAAAGCCGTCCATAATAGTTAAAACTAAGGGTTTTTTCATTTATTTCACCTGTTATTTATTATTTGCTTGCAGCCCGAACTATGATGCTGAAGTCTTCTGCCTTGAGGGACGCGCCGCCGATAAGTCCACCGTCAACATTGACCTTTTGGACAAGCTCTTCAGCATTCTTAGCGTTCATAGAGCCGCCGTACTGAATTGTCACAGTCTCGGCAACCTCTACGCCGTAAGCCTCTGCGATAGCGGCACGGACAAAGCCGTTGCCCTCGTCAGCCTGGTCAGCGGTAGCGGTAACACCTGTACCTATAGCCCAGACAGGCTCGTAAGCGATGATTACATTCTTAAGGTCGTCGGCAGATACATTTGTAAGCGCCATCTTGGTCTGGAACTTAAGTAAGGTTTCGGTATAGCCGAGTTCTCTCTGCTCTAAGGTCTCGCCTACGCAAACGATAGGCTTGAGTCCTGCCTTTAAAGCGGCAAGGGTGCGAAGATTGACGGTCTGGTCGGTTTCTCCGAAATACTGTCTGCGTTCACTGTGTCCAATAACGACATACTCGACACCCGAAGCTACCAGCATCTGGGCAGAAATCTCACCTGTATATGCGCCCGACTCTTTCCAGTGGCAGTTTTCAGCGCCGATTTTTATGTTAGAACCCTTTGCAGCCTCTACTGCTGCCGCAATATCAACAAAAGGTACGCAAAGCACTACCTCGCAGTCTGCGTCTGCAACGAGCGGCTTCATCTCATTAATGAGAGCGGTAGTTTCTGCGGGGGTTTTGTTCATTTTCCAGTTACCTGCGATAACTGCTTTTCTGACACTCTTTTTCATTTTGGTTCTCCTTTATTACATAGCATTGGCACGGTATCGCGAAACACCGTGCCGATATGCAAAGTCTTATTTATCGTTCATTGCAGCGATGCCAGGAAGCTCTTTGCCCTCAAGGAATTCCAGAGAAGCTCCGCCTCCGGTCGAGATGTGGCTCATCTTATCGCCGAAGCCGAGGTTGTTAACTGCTGCAGCGGAGTCTCCACCGCCGATAATGGTGATAGCGTCGGTCTCAGCGAGAGCCTTTGCTACAGAAACTGTTCCGTTTGCAAGAGCGGGATTCTCAGAAACGCCCATAGGTCCGTTCCAAACAACGGTCTTTGCGCTCTTTACGGCCTCTGCAAACTTCTTTGCGGACTCTGTTCCGATATCGAGACCCATCATGTCATCGGGAATCTCGCCAACCATAACGTTCTTGGTCTCGATAGGAGCGTCTACGGGATCGGGGAAAGACTTTGTGATAACGGTATCAACAGGAAGAAGGATCTTTACGCCTTTTTCCTCTGCCTTTTTCAGCATATCACGGCAGTAGTCGATCTTCTCGGGGTCTACAAGCGACTTACCTACCGAATTGCCCTGAGCAACAGCAAATGTAAATGCCATACCGCCGCCGATGATAAGGGTATCAGCCTTGTTAAGAAGGTTTTCGATAACCGAAAGCTTATCAGCAACCTTAGCGCCGCCAAGAATGCAAACAAAAGGTCTCTCGGGAGTCTCTACAGCGTTTCCGAGATACTGAATCTCCTTCTGAATGAGATAGCCTACAACAGCCTCTTCAACATAATCAACTACGCCAACGGTAGAGCAGTGAGCTCTGTGAGCAGCTCCGAACGCGTCGTTCACGAATATGTCTGCAAGAGAGCCAAGTTCACGAGAGAGAGCCTCGCCGTTCTTGGTCTCCTCTGCGCGGTAACGGGTGTTCTGAAGAAGAACAACGTCACCGTCTTTCATTGCAGCAACAGCAGCCTTAGCGTTCTCACCTACTACGTTATCGTCAGCAGCAAAAACAACTTCCTTTCCTAAATGCTCCGAAAGGCGCACAGCTACGGGTGCGAGAGAAAGCTCGGGCTTGGGCTCACCCTTCGGCTTGCCGAGGTGTGAGCAAAGGATAACCTTACCGCCGTCAGCGATAAGCTTTTTAATGGTGGGAAGTGCGGCAACGATACGGTTTTCGTCGGTGATAACGCCGCCTTTAAGCGGAACGTTAAAGTCGCAACGAACGAGAACGCGCTTGCACTTTACATTAATGTCGTCTACGGATTTTTTGTTTAAAAATGCCAATTTGGATCTTCCTTTCTGATTGGTAAAAAAATAACAAAGTTAATGCTTAGCACAATTCAACATTCTTATTTTACACAATATGACCACATTTTGCAATATATATTTATTATTAAAAGGAGAAAATTTTACCATTTATAGTTGTGCAACTGACCAAAGTTAGAAAGCTCGGGATAATCCCACTGACGAAGCACCTCGTACACCCCTATTGCAACCGAGTTTGAAAGATTAAGACTGCGCGCATCGGATATCATCGGTATGCGCACACAGCGGTCTCGGTTACGGAGTAAAAGTTCCTCGGGCAGGCCCTTTGTTTCTTTGCCAAAGAACAGATACGAATTATCAGGATATTCTATCTCGGTGTGGGTATGCAAAGCCTTGGTTGTGAAAAAGAAGAATTCTCCCCTGTTCTTCGCAAAAAACTCATCTAGAGACGAATAGAAGGTTATATCCAGCAAATGCCAATAGTCAAGTCCTGCCCTTTTAAGCTTTTTGTCGTCTATTGCAAAGCCCATAGGTCCGACTAAATGAAGTCGTGCGCCTGTTGCGGCGCAGGTGCGGGCAACATTTCCCGTATTCTGCGGTATTTCAGGCTCTACCATTACAATATTAAGTGTTGACATAGTTCTCATCCTTTAAAAACAATAGGCAGCTTTTGCTGCCTATCATAATACTATTCTACAGCCTCAACTGTATCTTCAGTTTCATACTTATTGTTCTTCTGCTCTTTGGCCGCTTTTTTCTTATTATATTTAGCGGTATGCTGACGATCCAGCTCGTCCTCCAAGCTCTTATCGTCAAGCTCTGCGAGAAGTGCTTCCCACTCCTCCTCAGAACCGCTGTGAAGTTTATCCTTATAGGTTATATAAAGTGCATCAAGTACCCTGTTGTAATCTCGTTTAAGAAGATACTCAACCCGAAGAGCAATTGTGCTCAGCACAATGCAGAAAAGCACCATCAAAGCCGCAGGGATGAGATGTCGCCAAATAAATTTTGACATGCTGTCGATATCTTTATTACGTAGCACCAGCAGGTCATAGAATTGATATGTACCGATAAGCAAGAAAACCAGATTTAAAATACCGCCCACAAGATGTCTGCGATGTAGTATCAATACAAATCCGGCAACCGTAAGGATCGCCGACAGACATAGTATGAAAAACGGCTCCATATACACAAGCTCTGCTCTATCGGGATTCGCGAGCACTCTTGCCTCACCTACGAAAAATATAAAATTGATAACAAAAAACCA
>JAZNTG010000034.1:0-10951 GCA_045591645.1 Acutalibacteraceae bacterium
GTGTTTTAATATTAAGATCATATTTGAATTTATCCCAGCAGAACATCACTTATAAGCATCACGCAAAATCCGACAAGCAAGGCATAGGTCGCGCCGCGCTCTCCTCCGTGTCCGTGGGTCTCGGGTATCATTTCGTCGCTCACGACATACAGCATAGTTCCTCCCGCAAAGGCAAGCGCAAAGGGTAATATCGCCGATGAAACGGCGACGGCAAAGTAGCCGATGAGCGTGCCTACCACCTCGACGACCCCTGTAGCAGCCGCACAGATAAAGGTACGCCTAGGCGAAACGCCCGCCGCCAACATAGGACCAATTATGACCATACCCTCGGGGATGTTCTGCAGTGCAATACCGCCCGCGATCAGAAGCGCTCCGCTAGCGTCTCCCGAGCCAAAGCCGACACCTGCGGCAATACCCTCAGGAAGATTGTGTATCGCGATGGCGGTCACAAAAAGCAGTACCTTTGACAGACTGCTGTTTTTATGGTCCTCAATATCCGTGCCGACAAGTCGGTGAAGGTGGGGCACCAGCTTGTCTATAAGGTTGAGACAAAGCGCGCCTGTAAAAATACCTGTAACGGCATATAAAAGTCCTAGCTTTCCGCCGTATTCTACCGACGGAATTATCAGACCGAGCACCGCCGCCGCCAGCATAACACCTGCCGCAAAGGAAAGCACTATATCCGAAAATTTGTGGGATATTTTCTTAAAAACAAAGCCGAGAAGTGAGCCAAAAAGGGTAGCACCTCCGACTCCGAGCGCGGTTAGTAATACAAGTTCCATTTTTAAGCCTTTCTAAAAAGATTTATTAAGGATAGAACAATATTTTCGGCAAACAGGAAAAAGCTTATCCATGCACTTGCTTGGAAAGCCTCGAAATAGAGTCTGTGGGACCAGCCGTTGTCTCCGAAAATACCGAATAAATAATGTAAAGTGCTGAAATTGCCGATTCCGTCATTCATTGACCCAACAAGCGAGGCTATTAGGTTTATACCAAAATCAATCGTCACAAAAAGGGAAATGAGTAATAGTATTAAAGATGTAGCTCTTAAGATCTTCATTAAAAACAGCTCCTTTCTTGTGTCTATATTATATATGGAGTCAAAAAACCGGTCAAGTTACGGCTTTGTAATCACTGCCTTGAACAAGACCGTCTTCGTCAAACCTTTTTCTGATATAATTGAGCACCTTTTTCTTATCTGCCGACCAAAGAGGTGCGACAAGGCTCCGCTTTGCGCCGTCTCCCGTAAGACGGTGTATAACGGTGGTTTTTGGCAGCAGCTTTATACATTCTTCAAGAATGTCAACGTATTCACTCATCTCTAAGGCCTTAAAGACGCCGTTTTTATATTCGGTTTCAAGATCGGTGCCCTGTATTACATATAACAGGTGAAATTTCACACCGTCGATACCTATATTGCCGAGATGCCTCACTGTTTCGGTTATCATATCGAGCGTTTCGTGAGGCAGGCCGATTATGATATGAGCCACCGTCTCGATACCTGCGGCCTTAAGCCTTTTTACAGTATGGTCAAAAACCTCGGTCTTATAACCTCGTCTTATATAATGTGCAGTTTCGTTATGAATTGTCTGAAGTCCCAGCTCGACAGAGACAGGCTTTATACGGTTTATATCACCGAGCAGCGTTATGACCTCATCGCCGAGGCAGTCTGGTCGGGTCGCTATGGATAAAGCGACGATATAATCAGGCTTTATGGCTTCCAAATATATCTGTCTCAGATGATCGATCTCACCGTAGGTGTTTGTAAAAGATTGAAAATAGGCAATATATTTACCGCCTTTGTTTTTTGCAGCAACCCGTGACATAGCCCTTTCTAATTGCTCGGCGATACTGCCGCACGGTCCTTCGGCAAATTCTCCGCTGCCTATGTCTGAGCAGAAAATACACCCCTTATCTCCGACAGTTCCGTCACGGTTGGGGCAGGAAAAACCACCGTCAAGAGAAAGCTTGTACACCTTGCAGCCGTATTTTTCTTTCAAATATGAATTCAGATCTCTGTACATTTATAAAAAACCTCGGTATTATTTCAATTCTATTTTAACACCTTCGCTCGAATAGGTCAAATTTTTGTTGACAATAAGGGGTCGCTTCGGTTATAATCTAAACTTGATAGGCTATGTAAAAGGAGATTTATCCCCTTTTTAAGCCGCAATACAATTTTAAGGAGGGTTCTAAAGTGAAAAGAACTTATCAGCCGAAGAAGCTTCACCGCAAGAAGGAACACGGATTCCTCAAAAGAATGGCTACAGCTAACGGCCGCAAGGTACTTGCCCGCCGCAGAGCTAAGGGCAGAAAGCAGCTCACATACTAATATTATATGTACTGTTTTAAGAAACTGAAGCAGAACAGTGACTTCAGAAGGATATACGGACGCGGAACAAGTTATGTTGATTCTGCGTTCGTAGTTTATACCTTAAAAAACCGTTCGGGCAATATAAGGCTCGGGCTTACGGTAAGCAAAAAGCTCGGCGGTGCCGTTGTACGTAACCGCGCGAAGAGGGTGCTTACCGCTGCATTTTGTGAGTGTGCTCCGAATATAAAGTCGGGGTATGATTTTGTTTTGACAGCAAGAACAAGGACACTGTCGGTCAAAAGTACAGAGATTGCCGCAAGGCTTATGAAGCATCTGCAGAAGGCAGACCTGATAAAGTAGTAGATTATGGGTAAATTACTGATATCTATTATAAGATTTTACCAAAAGTGTATTTCGCCGAGCAAGATACCCTGCTGTCGGTTTCATCCGACCTGCTCCGCATATGCTATCGAGGCAATTCAGAAGCACGGTGTCTTTAAAGGCTTTTTTATGTCGGTTTGGAGGGTGCTCAGGTGCAACCCTTTCGGCAAAGGCGGGTATGACCCCGTGCCTCCTAAAAGAGAAAGAAGAACATAGCAAATTTTGCTAATGTAGGTGAATAAATTTGGAAACTATATTCGGTATTATCAATATCCCGCTGAGCTGGGTGCTTAATTTCTTATCGGGAATAATGGGCAACAGCTTTGCTTTGGCGCTTGTTGCGTTCACGCTTTTTGTAAACCTTTGTATGCTCCCCTTAAGCATCAAGGGTCAGAAGTCTTCGGTAGGACAGATGCGTATCAAGCCGAAGCTCGACGAGCTTAAGAAAAAATACGGTGACGATAAGCAGAGATACTCTCAGGAAATGCAGAAGCTTTATCAGGAGGAAAATATCTCCATGGGCGGCGGCTGCCTTCCTATGCTTATCCGTATGGTATTTATGCTGTCGGTATACTACCTTATTAACCGTCCGCTTTCCTATCTTATGGCGGTTAGCGAGGAGGTAATCCAGAACGCATGGACAGCTATGAAGGACGCAGGTGTCGCTGTCGGCGAAACCTTAAACGAGATACAGATAATCAACGCTGTTGAGGACGGCAAGATCGTTGTTCCCGAGATCGCAGAAAAGCTAAACGATGTAAGCTTTGATCTGTTTGGTCTGAACCTTACCCAGACTCCCGTTTTTGGATGGAATATCGTTGAATCCTGGCAGGCTATCTGGCTCGTTCCGATACTTGCCTTTGCTGCGCAGATGCTGACCTCGGTCGTTTCGATGATGATGCAGAAAAAGCTTAATCCCGAAGCGCCCTCTATGATGGGTATGATGCTGACTATGCCGCTTATTACTCTTTTCATCGGCTTTTCCGTACCCGGTGCGGTGGGCTTCTATTGGATCTGCTCGAGCGTTATCGGCTCGGCTGTCCAGACCTGCGTACAGATCTTCTACGGACCTCATAAAATGCTCGCAAAGGAGCGCGCAAACAGTATCATCAAGGTTTGGGAAGAAGAGAATAAATACATTGAGAATCGTGTAGAGGAAGATACCTCTGCTGACGAATAGAAAGAAGGCAAACTCTTTGATTAAGGAATATATAGGACAGGGCCAAAGCCTGGAAGAAGCTACAAACGCGGCTATAGAGGGTCTGGGTGCAGACGTTGATGCCGATGTTCAGATAGAGGTAATTTCCGAATACAAGAAAAAGACACTCGGTCTTTTCGGCGGAAGTCTTGCAAAGGTAAGGGCATATATTGAACTGCCCGATCCGAAGCCCGCTAAGAAGCCGCAGAAAAAGCAGAATGCACCCAAGGCAGAAAAGAAGGAGTCGGCGAGCCCTGCGATAAAGGCTGAAAAGGCTCCGAAAAGGGAAGTCGAGGAGGCAAAAATGCCCGAGCTCGATCTGGTTGACGCCGATAAGCTCGATCCCAACTCCTGCTCAGGCAGAGCGGCAGCTTATATCAAGAATGTACTTATAGGACTTGGCTGTGAGAATGTGACCGTAAAGGCCGCAGAGCTTGACGGCGGAACATATCTTCAGCTTGACGGAGAAAAGCTTGGCGTTGTTATAGGCCGTAGGGGCGAGACTCTTGATGCGCTTCAGTATCTGACGAGCCTTGCCGCTAATACAGGTAATGGCTACTATAAGGTTACTCTCAATATCGGAAACTACCGTGAGAAGAGAGAAAAGACCCTGAGAGAGCTTGCCCGCAAGGTATCTGCACAGGTCATCTCCACGGGCAGAAGCAGAACGCTTGAGCCTATGAATCCCTATGAGCGTCGCATCATCCACACAGTAATTCAGGATATCGAGGGCGTAACCTCAAATTCTGTCGGTGAGGGAAGCGGCAGAAGAGTAATAATCAGCCCAGAGGGCGGCGAAAGACGGTATTCCGGCGGCAGAGGCGGTCGCGGCGGCAGAGGCAGAGGGGATAGAAGACCCAGCCAAACCGTAAACGCTGCACCTGTAGAGGGAAGAGAGCCTAAGAAGGACTCTCCCGACATTCCCCTTTACGGCAGACTGAACTAATCAAAAAGAGAGGCTCGATGCCTCTCTTTTTTTAATGCAGAATGCAGAATGCAGAATGCAGAATTAATGTGTGCTCCGCACAGATATAATTACGATACGAATGCAAATTAATTAGTTTCGGTTTTGATTTTCTGAACGATTCGGATAATATTTTCTTTATCTTCAGTGTCTATGTAGAGTCCTTCACATTTTTGCTGAGCTTCAACCAAAATTTCAATAGCTTTTGTTGCTGCTATAAACATTTCTCGATACATTTCTTTATAATTTGTCATATAATCACCCGCTTATGGGGAATATATCCCCTTAATAATTTAGATTATAACCCCCATAATAATATTTGTCAAGGTGGGGATTATAATGATAGTTTTTGACAGACTTTGGAACACTATGAAAGAAAAGGGCGTTTCGACATATTGGCTGCGTGAAAAATGCGGTATTGACAGTAAAACTGTTCGTCGACTTAAAGCCAACGAAAATATTGAAACAAAGACGCTTGATAAACTTTGCGCAGCTCTGGGCTGCAAACTTGAAGATATAGCAGAATTCGTGGAATAAATCTGCACCTGAAGACATAGAAAAGATAGATAACAAAAAAGAGCCGATAAAAAATCGGCTCTTTAATTTTGTCCGAAGGACACATTCCACTTTGCCCTTTGTCCTTTTTAAATATCGGAGAGTACTTCGATATCTATTCCTTCAATAACAACGTCGTGAAGCGGGCGGTCTTGCATACCTGTGCGGACATTTGCGATAGCGTCGACTACATCCATTCCCTCATAGACCTGACCGAATACCGAGTGCTTGAAATCCAGCCAAGGGGTGCCGCCGAGAGCCTTGTAGTCCTCAATAGTCTCCTCGGGGAAGCCACGGTCCTTCAGCTGCTCCATCTGACCGAGAAGGCTCTCGGGAATTTCACCTGCCGACTGTACTATAAAGAACTGACTGCCGTTTGTATTGGGACCTGCGTTCGCCATTGAAAGAGCGCCGCGGATATTGTGAAGTCTCACATCAAATTCATCCTCGAACTTCTCACCGTAGATGGACTCACCGCCCATACCTGTACCCGTCGGGTCGCCGCCCTGGATCATAAAATCCTTTATAACGCGGTGGAAGATTATTCCGTTGTAATAATCCTTGCGTGCCAGCTCAATAAAGTTCTTAGCGGTCTTGGGAACTTCATTTACAAAAAGCTTTATTTTGATGTCTCCCATATTAGTGTGCATCACGGCAACAGTGTCGCCGAGAGCGGGCATTTTAGTTTGAAAACCCATAATATTCACCTCATAGATAGTATATATCCTTATTTTAGCAGTAAATAGGTCGTTTATCAATATAAAAATCTTGTTTTTGCGACAAATATATGTTAATATACAGTTAATAATATATTCTTATAAGGTGGCTTTGTTTATGAAGTGTCCGTTTTGCGCATTCCTGGAAAGCAAGGTTATTGACTCCCGCCCGACCGACGAGGGCGAACGCATCCGCAGAAGACGCGAATGTCTTTCCTGCCAGCGGCGTTTTACCACCTATGAAATGATAGAAAGTCTGCCTATCATCGTCATTAAAAAGGACAAGACCCGTCAGGCATTTTCACGTGAGAAGATACTGAACGGTATGGTGCGCGCCTGCGAAAAGCGACCCGTGTCACTTGAAACTCTTGAGCGGGCTATAGACGATATTGAGACCGAGATCCAGAACTCTCTCGACCGCGAGGTATCGAGCGAGAAGATAGGAGAGCTGGTTATGAAAAAGCTGTCCGAAATAGATGAGGTGGCTTATGTCCGTTTCGCTTCTGTCTACAGACAGTTCCGCGACATCAACACTTTTATGGAAGAATTAAATAAATTATTACAGAAATAAAATTTCAAAGCTGTCTCGATAGAGACAGCTGTTTAGCCTTTTGAGGAGCAATATCTATGAATCAAAATGAAAGAATGGCGGAGCTTCTGCTCCCCGACATTACAAAAGAACCCGAATATTATGAGGAGCTTTATCCCGCGCGCGACCTGCCCGAGGGGGCAAGGGTGGTAAGAATTGCCCCCAGTCCTACAGGATATCTCCACCTCGGCACCCTGTTTATGTCGCTCGTAAACCGTATAACCGCTGACTCCACGGGAGGAATATTCTTCACCCGTATCGAGGATACTGATAAAAAACGCGAGATCGAGGGCGGTATTGACGACATCATCAACGGACTTATCCGTTTCGGAATAAATATTGACGAGGGTTATGTTACTCCCACTGAAGAAAGCGGAAATTACGGCCCCTATAAGCAGAGCCTGCGCGCCGAAATTTATCAGTGCTATGTAAAGAAGCTGATAAAAGAGGGTCTCGCATACCCCTGCTTCTGCACCGCGGAGGAGCTTGAAGCGGTCAGAACCGAGCAGGAGAAGAATAAGATACGCACAGGCTATCACGGAGAGTATGCCGTTCACAGAAATATTACGGTGGAAGAGGCTGAGGCTTTAATACGCGAGGGTAAGCCCTATGTTGTAAGGCTTAAGTCCCCCGGCAGCGAGGAAAATAGAATTTTCTTCGACGATGGTATCAAGGGCAAGGTAGAAATGCCCGAGAATGATGAGGACTTCGTACTTCTTAAATCTGACGGTATCCCGACCTACCACTTTGCTCACGCGGTGGACGACCACCTTATGAGGACCACCCACGTTATTAGAGGCGATGAGTGGATATCAAGTGTTCCGAAGCATATCCAGCTCTTCCGGCTTCTTGGTTTCAAGGTGCCGAAGTTCTGTCACGTTGCACCGATTATGAAGCTTGACAACGGCGCAAAGAGAAAAATATCCAAGCGTAAAGATCCCGAGGCGGCGGTTCACTATTTTGCCGAAGAGGGCTATGATGCGACGAGCGTTATTGAGTATCTTATGACGGTCGCGTCAAGCGAGTTTGAGGATTGGAGAAGAGCGAACCCAGATGAATCTTATAAAAAGTTCAAGTTCAATCTTAAAAAGATGTCTGTTTCGGGGGCTCTTTTTGACAACGATAAATTAAACGACGTTTCAAAGAACGTCGTTTCCAAGATGAACTCGGACACCGTTGTGGAAAAGCTCTGCGATTGGGCAAAAGAATTCGACCCCGAGTTTTATGCAGTTCTCTGCCGCGATATTGACTATACCAAAAAGGTATTTGCTATCGACAGAGACGTGCCCAAACCCCGTAAGGATATAGCAAAGTGGAACGAGGCAAAAGCATATTGTGCCTATTTCTATCCCGAATATTATGAAGCGGGCTTTGAGCTTCCCGAAAATATTACAGCTGCAGATGCTATAGCTTTCCTTGAAGCGTATAAAAAGGTTTACAAGGCAGAAGATACCAAGGATGAGTGGTTCCAGAGAATTAAAGAGGTCTGCCCCGCCCTCGGCTTTGCTGCCGATACTAAAGAGTATAAGGCAAATAAGGAAGCCTATAAGGGAAGCGCAGGCGACCTTTCGACAGTTCTCCGCCTTGCAATTACAGGCAGACGCAATACCCCCGACCTTTGCAGCATAATGCAGGTGCTGGGATATAATGAATGTATCAAGAGAATAGATTCTGCAATAAAGGAGCTTTAAAATGGCAGAAGAAATTATAAGAGAAGAAGCAGAAGCCTCTGCTCCTTCCAACTTTATTTATGATTTTATCGATGAGGATCTTGCCGAGGGTGTTTATTCAAGGGTCCAGACCCGCTTTCCGCCCGAGCCGAACGGATATCTCCACATCGGCCACGCAAAGGCTATCTGCATAGACTTCGGTACTGCCGAAAAGTACGGCGGTAAGTGTAACCTCCGTCTTGACGATACCAACCCCACCAAAGAGGATGTAGAGTATGTCGATGCCATAAAAGAGGATATTGAATGGCTTGGCTTTAAGTGGGATAATGTTTATTACGCGTCCGACTATTTTGATTTTATCCACGAGTGTGCATATAAGCTTATCGACAAGGGACTCGCCTATGTTGACGAGTCGACCCCCGATGAGATAAGAGAGATGCGCGGTACGCTCACCGAAGCGGGCAAGGAAAGCCCCTACAGAAACAGACCTATCGAGGAGAGCCGCGATCTCTTCATGAAAATGACGGCGGGCGAGTTCGATAACGGCGCAATGGTGCTCCGTGCTAAAATTGATATGGCTTCCTCCAATATCAATATGCGCGACCCCATAATCTATAGAATTATGAAGGTTGCCCATCACAGAACAGGGGACAAATGGTGCGTCTATCCGATGTACGACTTTGCTCATCCTCTCTCTGATACAAAAGAGGGAGTAACCCATTCTCTCTGCTCTTTGGAGTTTGAAAATCACAGACCGCTTTATAACTGGTTTTTGGAAAAGTTAGAGCTTGCCGAGCCCTCACGTCAGATAGAGTTTGCAAGAATGAACGTAAACTATACCTTGACTTCCAAGAGAAAATGCTTAAAGCTCGTTAACGACGGACTTGTTTCGGGCTGGGATGATCCGAGAATGGCTACCATCTGCGGTATGAGAAGAAGGGGCTACCCCAGTGCTGCAATCCGCACATTCGTTGAGAAGATCGGCGTCAGCAAGGCGTACAGCGTTATCGACTATGCTCTTCTTGAGTCCTGTGTCAGAGATGACCTGAATCAGAACGCCGACAGAGCAATGGCAGTTCTTCGTCCTTTAAAGGTAGTTGTTGATAACTACCCCGATGATAAATGCGAGGAAATTTCAGTAGAAATTAATCCGAACAAGCCCGAGCTTGGCACAAAGACCGTCACCTTCTCAAAGAATCTCTACATTGAGCAGGATGACTTTATGCTCGATCCTCCCGGAAAGTATTTCCGCCTTTGCCCCACAAAGGAAGTTCGCTTAAAGGGTGCATATTTTGTTAAGTACGCCTCTCACGAGGAGGACGAAAACGGCAATATAACCTGTGTCCACGTAACCTATGACCCCGAGTCGTTCGGCGGAGAATCTCCTGACGGCAGAAAGGTCAAGGGAACGCTTCACTGGGTATCGGCAGACCACGCAGTCGACGCCACCGTACGCCTTTATGACCGACTTTTTAACGTAGAAAACCCGTCGGATGAGGAGGGCGTTTCCTCTTTCGCGGATAATCTTAACCCCGAGTCCTTAACAGTGCTTACAGGCTGTAAGCTTGAAGCATCACTCGCCGATGCTAAGGTTGGCGACGGCTTCCAGTTTATGCGTCAGGGATATTTCTGTCTTGATAAGGACTCCACCGATAGTAAACTTATATTCAACCGTACGGTTGCACTAAAGGATTCATTTAAGAAATGATAGTTTACGATATTTATGACTTTTTGGATGAAAAGTACGACTTTGCATCGGCACTTCCTTACGATAACGTAGGATTGCTTGTCGGCGACGGCAGAGATAAGGTGACGGGTGTGCTCGTCTGCCTCGACTGTACCGATGAGGCTATAACCGAAGCGGTAAATAGTGGCGCCAACCTTATCTTAACCCACCATCCCGTAATATTTGACCCCTTAAAATCGGTTACCGAGCAGAGCCTCGTTTACCGTCTTGTAAAAAACGGTATTTCGGTCATCTCGGCTCATACTAATCTCGATCAGGCCGACGGCGGTGTCAATGACGCGCTTTGCAGAGCAGTAGGACTTATTAATGTCGAAAAGGTACAAGACCGCGAGGGCTTTGCCTACAGAACAGGGGAGCTGTCTGACCCTATGACGAGCGATGAGCTTGCGAAAACGGTGGGCGAAAAATTATCGGTCAGAACAAAATATGTCGGAGAGTCATCCTTTATAAAAAGAGTAGCCGTCTGCTCAGGTTCGGGCGGCAGTATGCTCTCGGAGGTTATCGGTACGGGTGTCGACGCATACCTCACCGCCGACGTAAAGCATAATGTGTTTATGGAAGCACACGAGGCGGGTCTGACGCTTATTGATGCAGGCCATTTCAACACAGAGGACATTATCGTTGGTGCTCTCTGCGACGAGCTCAAAAAAGCCTTCCCCGAAATAAAAATTACCGAATTTCATTTTTCACCGATAAAATATGCGTGATCATACACTAAGAGGATCAAAAAGAGCTATTAGATTTAAAACAAATCTAATAGCTCTAATTTTTATATCATTTACTTTTCAATGGTCATAGTTGATTTTTGCAAGCAAAA
>JAZNTG010000035.1:0-3759 GCA_045591645.1 Acutalibacteraceae bacterium
GACTGACGTACGTCACTATGCACACGTTGACTGCCCCGGACACGCTGACTATGTTAAGAACATGATCACCGGTGCTGCTCAGATGGACGGTGCTATCCTCGTTATCGCTTCTACTGATGGACCTATGGCTCAGACTAAGGAGCACCTTCTCCTTGCTCGTCAGGTTGGCGTTCCTTACATCGTAGTATTCATGAACAAGACCGACTTAGTAGACGACGAAGAACTTCTCGAACTCGTTGAAATGGAAATCCGTGAAACTCTTGACAACTATGAATTCCCCGGCGATGATACTCCTATCATCAAGGGTTCTGCTCACAAGGCTCTTGTTGCTGACAACGATCCTTCTCTTCCTGAGTATGCTCCTATCGCTGAGCTTATGGATGCTGTTGACAGCTACATCCCCACTCCTGACCGTAAGGCTGACCTTCCCTTCCTTATGCCTGTTGAGGACGTATTCACCATCACCGGACGTGGTACTGTTGCTACCGGCCGTGTTGAGCGTGGACAGCTCCGCACTTCTGAGGAAGTTGAGATCATCGGTCTTACCGACGAGAGAAAGAAGACTGTTGTTACCGGTATCGAAATGTTCCGTAAGCTCCTCGACTATGCTGAGGCAGGCGACAATATCGGTGCTCTTCTCCGTGGTATCCAGAGAACTGAGATCGAGCGTGGTCAGGTTCTTTGTAAGCCCGGCTCTGTAAACCCCCATACCAAGTTCCATGGTCAGGTTTACGTCCTTTCTAAGGATGAAGGCGGCCGTCATACTCCTTTCTTCAACAACTATCGTCCTCAGTTCTACTTCAGAACTACTGACGTTACCGGCGTTATCTCTCTCCCCGCTGGCGTAGAGATGTGCATGCCTGGCGATAACGTAGAGATGGACGTTGAGCTTATCACTCCTATCGCTATTGAAGAGGGACTCCGTTTCGCTATCCGTGAGGGTGGTAGAACCGTAGGTTCCGGCGTTGTTACCGCTATCAACGAATAATTAATATTTTCGTTATCAAAACGGATGTACCAAACGGTGCATCCGTTTTTTGTTGACTTTTGAAGTCTTTGATAATATAATATCAATATGTATATTTTTTAATTAATATGGGGGATAAGTTTATGTATCAGATCAAGACTTATAACAAAATTTCATCTATCGGACTTTCACAGTTCGATTCTTCTAAATATGAGATATCCGACAGTGTAGAGTCGCCTGTCGGCGCAGTAGTTCGCTCCGCCGCTCTTCACGATGAGGTTTTCCCTGAGAGCCTTCTCGCAATCGCCAGAGCAGGCGCAGGTGTTAATAACATTCCTTGCGATCGTTGTGCAGAAGAGGGAATCGTTGTTTTCAACACCCCCGGTGCTAACGCAAACGCTGTTAAAGAGCTTGTTATCGCAGGACTTCTCCTCGCTTCCCGTAAGGTAGTTCCCGGAATTGAATGGGCAAAGACCTTAAAGGGCAACGGCGACGCTGTCGGCAAGATGGTTGAAAAGGGCAAGGGCAGCTTTGTCGGTCCCGAGATTTTAGGCAAGAGCCTCGGCGTTGTAGGACTTGGCGCTATCGGTGTCCTTGTTGCTAACGCTGCTGCTAAGCTTGGCATGAAGGTTTACGGTTATGACCCGTATCTTTCTATAAAGTCCGCTTGGAGTCTTTCCAGCGCAACCATCCATTGTGATACCCTAGACGAGCTTTATGAAAAGTGCGATTACATAACCCTTCACATTCCTTGCACAAAAGATACAAAGGGCTCCGTAAATAAAGATGCTTTTGCAAAGATGAAGGACGGCGTTCGCATTCTCAACTTCGCTCGCGGTGAACTCGTAAACAGTGATGATATGCTAGAAGCATTAGCTTCCGGAAAGGTCGCTTCCTATGTTGTTGACTTCCCGTCGGATGAGATGATTGGCGTAGATAATGTTGTCGCAATTCCTCACCTTGGCGCATCTACTCCCGAGTCTGAGGACAACTGTGCATTTATGGCAGCAAACGAGCTTATCGACTATATCGAAAACGGAAATATTACAAACTCTGTTAATATGCCCGCAGTTTCTATGCCGAGAAGTACAGAAGCGAGAGTCTGCGTAATCCACAAGAACATCCCCGGTATCATTTCGGCTATTACAACTGCACTTGCCGAGAAGGAGACCAACGTTGCTCACATGCAGAATAGCTCAAGAGGAGACTTTGCTTACACCATTCTTGATATCGACTCTCTTCACGAGGGTATCGAGGATAAGCTTATGACAGTTGACGGAATCATCCGCGTCCGCGTTATTAAATAATAGTTGACAAATTAAAGTTTAGTGGTATAATTTATAAAAACAATTTATAAATACGTTGATAGGGACAGTCATATTGTTCGGATTTTCAGAGAGTCGGCGGCAGGTGCGAGCCGATATGAAGGCATTATGAGAATCACCCTTGAGTTGAAAGCTGAAACCTTAGTAAGCGATCCGTAGACCTGCGTTAAAGGCAAAGCGTATAATAGTACGTGAGAGTGGCTGATCTTCAGCAATTAGAGTGGTACCACGGAGATTTTTCTATCTTCGCCTCTATGGAATATCCATAGAGGCGTTTATTTTTTAAAGGAGAGTTATATTATGGTTACTCTTGACAAGGTTTATCATGCGGCATACGTACTGAAAGAGGTAGTAAGACATACCGAGCTTGTAAAGGCTCCTACCCTTAATCCTGTCGCTGACATTTACTTAAAGCCGGAAAATCTGCAGGTTACGGGCTCCTTCAAGGTGCGCGGTTCGGGTTATATGATATCCCAGCTCACCGAAGAAGAGAAGGCAAAGGGTGTTATTGCTTGCTCTGCAGGCAACCACGCTCAGGGCGTTGCGCTTGCTGCAACTAAATACGGAATAAAGTCGGTCATCTGTCTGCCCGACGGCGCCCCCATCTCCAAGGTCGAGGCTACCAAGAATTACGGTGCCGAGGTCGTTATGGTCGAGGGTGTCTATGATGACGCATATGCTGAGGCTATCCGCCTTCGCGATGAAAAGGGATATACCTTTATTCATCCCTTTGATGCCGAAAACGTTATCGCAGGACAGGGAACTATCGGACTTGAAATTCTTGATGAGCTTCCCGATGCAGATGCAATAATCGTACCTATCGGCGGCGGCGGACTGATCTCGGGTGTTGCTCTTGCCGCAAAGAAGCTCAAGCCCGACATCAAGGTCTACGGTGTTCAGGCGGCAGGTGCTCCGAGTATGTATAACTCGATAAAGGATGGCAAGATAGAGCGTCTGGCTTCTGTATCCACCATTGCCGACGGTATCGCGGTAAAAGAACCGGGCGAGCATACATTCGAATATGTCAAGGAGTATGTTGATGAGATAGTAACCGTTACCGAGGACGAGATATCCTCCGCAATTCTTGCCCTTATCGAGCAGCACAAGATGATCGCCGAGGGCGCGGGCGCAGTGTCTGTCGCTGCCGCTATGTTTGGTAAGGTCCCCGTTGCAGGCAAAAAGGTCGTTTGTGTCGTTTCTGGCGGTAATATTGACGTTACTATCCTTTCCCGTGTTATCAAGCGCGGTCTGACCCGCAGCGGCAGAAACTACAACCTTTGCGTAGAGCTTATGGATAAGCCCGGTCAGCTCAAAGGTGTTTCGGACATTATTGCATCCAAGGGCGGAAATGTTATTTCAGTCCACCACGAGAGAGCGGGCGAGGGCTCCGATATTAACGGATGCTTCCTTAGAATAGTTCTTGAAACGAGAAACTTTGATCACATCAAAGAGATAACCGAAGCGCTT
>JAZNTG010000036.1:0-9031 GCA_045591645.1 Acutalibacteraceae bacterium
TAACAAGGACCAAATGTTTGAGGTGGATCCTGTTAAAGCACCGTATGTGGTTGCTGCTTTCCAAGCATACGCGGATGGTAAAACAATAAAAGAGATTGTGGAAATGTTAAATGCAAAAGGTGTTACCACTTCTCACGGAACGAAAATAACCATTAATATTGTAACAGATATGCTGAAAAACCGAAGGTATATTGGTGAATACAAGTTCCGAGATATTGTTAATAAAGACGGTATACCGAGGATAGTCCCCCAAGCGTTATTTGACAAGGTGCAGCGTGAGCGTGCGAAGAATAAGAGAGCAACAGCAAGACATAAAGCCGAAGACGATTACTTACTGACAACAAAACTGTTTTGCGGTAAATGCGGTGTATATATGACCGGTGAAAGCGGAACCGCACGAAACGGTACAGTTCATCGATATTACAAATGCAACAACGCTAAGTACAAACATATTTGTGATAAAAAAACGGTAAAAAAAGAATGGATTGAAGACATTGTTGTTAAACACACCCATAAGATGATGGTTGATGATAATGTTATTGAGGACATCGCAAGTATTGTGTTTAGAAATGCAAAGAAAGAAAATCCCGCAATACAACTACTTAAACAACGGCTTAGTGAAACAGAGAACGCACTGAACAATCTGCTCAGAGCAATAGAAGAAGGAATTATTACTCCAACCACAAAACAAAGAATGATAGAGTTGGAGCAGAGGAGAGATGAGATTAAATTAAAGCTCATCAAGGAAGAAATGAAGAAGCCCACAATCACGAAAGAGGGCTTAGTATTATGGCTCAAGCATATTGAGAACATGAGCTCAGAAACGAAGGAACACAAACAGAGACTGATTGACATTTTTGTAAACGCCGTATATCTCTACGACGACAAATTGGTCATAACATTTAATTATAAGGAAGCAAGTAAAACCGTAACCTTAAAAGAGGTAAACGGTTCGATTATAGAATGCTCAGGTGCACCAAAAAATTCCTCGAACTTGTTTCGGGGAATTTTCTACTTCTTACCTATTACCTCTTCACTCTTCCCTCAAAGTTCTCGCAATTTTTGAAGTAATAAGAAAAAAGAAAGATGTAATAAGTTCGGTGTCTGCTCCGCAGACGAAATATAAACAGTATGCAGTGGTTCGAACACATAGACCAATTCAAATAAAAGGAATCGACCTTTGGTCAAGTACCCGTAAGGATACTTGACCAGTTTTATTCGCCAAAGGCGAGTTATATTGCTTCGCAGTGATATTCGACTAACGCCGAGTGGTATTGCCTTCGGCAGTTTATGGGTGAATAAAATATCACTAAAACCGTAAGGTTTTAATACCACTTTGCCGCGAGGCAAAATATAACTGTGAGACTTGTCTCACAATATCACTTCTTTTGAGATAGGTAGAAGGGTTTTAGGTTCTCCTAACAAGCGGAAGTTGATATACAAGTTCCCTGCTTGTTACGGTATAAGACAAAAGTAAAAGATGCACGAAATTTTCGTGCATCTTTTTTACTGTCCTTAAGAGTACGACCTTTAGGTTGGTTCCTTTTTATTTTTTGTTTTCTTCTCTCTATTCTCTAATACAATCACGATTTCTCCAGATAAAAGATAAGGGTTGCGGTGTGCCTTTGGCACATATTATAAAATAATTAGCGTAAAAATCGCATATCTAAGCCGTGTCCCCAGAGCTAAGACGATCGTTTTTGATATCTTTCTTGTGTCACAAACAATATACGCTCATATTATGTTATAGAAGTTTTTCTTCTGCAAATACTTATCAGGAGGTAATTAAATGGCTGATTCCCGAATCGGAACCGAAACAAATGAGAATTTTAAAGAAGCCGTTTGTATAGACGCCGGGAGAGTTTATGATTCCTGTTGTGACCGCGACTGTCTTGAAGACCTGAGAGTCTACTTTGGCAGCGAGGGGCAAGAGGTTGTTCAGAATGCGCTGAGCGTAAGGATAAAGTCGGCTGAGGTGCTCAATGTTATGATAGATGTTGAGCCCGTGAACTTTAACAGAGGCTTTTATTCCTGCGATCTTACCTTTTTCTTCCTTATAACACTCGATGTATTCACCGCGCCACACAGTATGCCCACCTGCATTCGCGGTATTGCCCTTTTCTCTAAAAAGGTTATTCTTTTCGGAAGCGATGGAAATGTCCGTATATTCTCGAATATGACGACGGTTGAGGATGAGTGTGATCCTCAGCTTTACCAGACCACCAATATGCCGAAGTGCGTGGTACAGACGGTCGATCCTATTGCTCTTTCGGCAAAGATATGCGAGGTGCGAGACTGCTCGGAAAACTACTGCCGCATTCCCGCGGGCGTTTCACAGTGCGTGGGCTCGGCAATCGTGACAGAGCTTCCAAACGGTACCCCCACTGTTTATGTAACACTTGGTCTTTTCACTATTGTTCAGCTTATTCGAAACGTACAGATGCTTGTGCCCGTTTATGATTTCTGTATTCCCGAAAAGCAGTGTGACAACACCGCCGACCAGCCTTGCGATGTATTCCGCAGGATAAAGTTCCCCACCTCGGACTTCTTCCCTCCCCGCCCGTCTGAGCTCGGTAATGAGTCAGACTTTGGCTGCTGCAGGGATACGGATAATTAAATTAAAGCATCCCGATATTCTCGGGATGCTTTCTTAAACCATTTTGCCTGAAAAATACGCGGCACCGAAAAAGCCGATAAGAACGAGCATAATACACAGTGCCGTTACAAACGCTGATTTTATAAATATTTTAAAGGCTCTGCTTTCAGACAGTTTTTTCATAATATATCACCACAGATATATTGCACATAATAACAAAAACTTATTCATCGGAGGGTAACTGAGATGACCGCAATAACGGTAGGACCGAGTAAGCTAAAAATAACCATTGATGCAAACGAGTCGGCTAAGCTTTTCTGCCGTGCAGCAACGCTTACCTGCCGCGACCCCGAAACACAGTCTGCCCTTCGTATACTGCTTGGAAAAGCACTGCAGAGCACTGATTTTAAGCTCGACTGCAAACGCCTTTATGTTGAGATGTATCCTTCGGCAGGCGGCGGCTTTATCATATACTTCACAAAGACTCCTTACCGTAAAAGATATAAACGAAATCCTGCTGCAAAAATCGTTTATCTTCTCGGTTTTTCGGACACAAACGGTGCTATCGCCGCTTCAAAGCTCCTCTCACGGCAGTCCACCCTTAAAAGCAGCCTTTACAGGTACGGCAAAGCGTATTATCTAGCCGTCAGCTCTCCTATTGCAGAGTTTTCTACCACAGTTATAACAGAATTCGCCGACTCAGTGCTATGCTCGGATACGGCATATGCAATAGTCAGCGAATACGGTAGTTCTGTTATTGATGAAAATGCTATTGAAAAATTATCGCGGCTTTAGCCAAGCGCTTTAAGACCGCTTACCTTTTCTCCCTTATCGGCGGCTGAGAAAACATAGCTTCCTGCAACTAAAACAGTCACTCCTGCTTCTACGGCGAGAGGGGCTGTTTCGCCATTTATGCCGCCGTCAATCTCGATTTCGCAACAAAGACCCTGTCTTTCGATCTCGGCTTTAAGGGCACGAACCTTATCAAGCGATTCGGGCATAAACTTCTGTCCGCCGAAGCCCGGCTCAACGCTCATAACGAGCACCATATCACAAAGCGGAAGAAATTCAAAAATCTCCTCTGCCTTTGTGCAGGGCTTTATAGTTAAAGTTGACTTGCAGCCGAGCGCTCTTATCTCCTTTAAAGTCTCAGCAACATCAGAGCCTGCCTCATAATGGAAGCCAAGCCAATCCGAAACTGCGGCAAAATCCTTTATATATCTGTGGGGTCTGTCAATCATAAGATGAACGTCAAGCGGTATATCGGTATGCTTTTTAAAGGATTGAATAAGCGGCACGCCAAAAGACATATTGGGAACGAAATTGCCGTCCATAACGTCAACGTGAAGCATATCCACCCCTGCAGCCTTAAGCTCTTCAAGATCCTTTTTCATATCAAGAAAATCTGCCGAAAGAATAGACGGTGAAACTTTTACCATACAAAACACTCCTTTTCTGTGTATTTTAATACAATTAACCCTAATTGTCAACCAAAGATATCTTGAACTTTCTATATAAAAGATATATAATGTGTGAGTATTTAGTAAGAAAAGTGTGATAAAATGGAAAATAACAAGTTTTTGAAAGGAATAACCGACGGTCTGCCGATATGCATCGGCTACTTTGCTGTATCCTTCGCGTTCGGTATTGCCGCCGTACAAAGCGGCCTTTCCTGGCTTGAGGCTCTGCTGATCTCGGCTACTAACCTTACCTCGGCAGGTCAGGTTGCCGGCCTACCCATAATCGCAGGCGGAGGCGGACTTGTTGAAATGGCGGTATCTCAGCTCGTAATAAACTCTAGATACTCGCTGATGTCGGTCTCGCTCTCGCAAAAATTATCCGATACCGTTTCACTCCCCCACCGTTTCGCCATTGCTTTCGGAAATACCGACGAAATATTTGGAGTCGCAATGTCAAACAAATGTCACGTTGGCAAAAGATATATGTACGGTCTGATACTCACTCCCTACTTAGGCTGGAGCTCGGGCACACTTATAGGTGCCGTTTCGGGCAACGTGCTTCCTGCTATAGTTATATCCTCGCTCGGTCTTGCTATATACGGTATGTTTATCGCGATAGTGGTTCCGGTAATTAAAAAAGAAAAAAATACGGCGCTTTGTGTGCTAGGCGCGATTGTGCTTTCCTGTGCTTTCCGTTTTGTGCCTTTTTTATCGGCCGTACCAAGCGGCTTCGTAACTATTATCTGCGCTGTTATACCCTCTTTGATATTTGCCTTTGCAGCACCCTTAGAAACGGAGGCAGTTAAAAATGATCAGTGAGAATTTTTTTGTTTACTTGCTCGTTATGGCCGGAGTTACATATTTAGTCCGAATGCTACCACTGGTACTTTTGAAGAAAAAGATAACAAACAAGCATCTGCTTTCTTTTCTGCACTATATCCCCTATACAGTGCTGAGTGCAATGACCGTACCTGCGATATTTTACGCGGCAGATCCTATTCCTGCACTTTGCGGATTTATTATCGCTATGGTATTCGCTTTCTTCGAAAAAGGACTTGTTCAGGTCGCCGCATTCTCCTGCGCAGGAGTACTCGCCTGCGAGCTTGTGATGAAATATGTAATATGAAAAAAGACCATCGGAAGATGGTCTTTTTTGTTATTATTGAGTTGTCTCGGTAGAGCTATCAGTATTATCTGATGCATTTTCCTCTGAACCCTCGCCGCCCTGCTCAGGCTCATATGCGGACGGGTAGAGATAGCGCAAAACCTCATCCTCGGTTTTTGCTGTAATTACATTTCCGCCATGAGTGCTGCATACCTTCTGACCTGTAGCCTTATACCAACCGTAGCCGCCTACAGGGCATCCGTCGCGGGCAAGCTCACCCGACTCGGCGCAGTATATTCTGCACTGGGTGTATCTGCTATCCTCAAAATTCTTGACCGCGAGGTCCTTATGGACATCAGCCATAACAGTACCCCACATTTTAAGCGCAGTCTTTTCATTTGCCTTAGAAATACCCTGCATAGAGTCAAAGCCGCACCAGCAGGAAGCAACATAATACGGTGTGCCGCCGACAAACCAAAGGTCGTTCGCGTCGTCCGAGGTACCTGTCTTTGCATAGATAGGCATTTCTGACATATAAGCCAGAACATCATCACCCGTACCGTCCTGACCGCGGACTACCTTCTGCAAAAGGTGGTTCATAACGGTAGCCGTGTCCTCACCTACAGCTACGGTGGGAACAGTGTCGTTTTCCATTACAAGCTCGCCGTAACGGTCATAGATCGACACTATCGTGGTGGGCTCATAGTAGAGTCCGCCGTTGCCGAACACCTGATAAGCGGCAGCTGACTGCATTGTTGTGATACCGCCGTTTGTACCGCCCATTCCAAGTGGAGAATAGTTGGCATCAGCCTCAGGATTAAGTCCGACAAGCTTCATCTTTTCAAAAACAAAATCAAAAGACTTCTGGGGTGTCAGCAGGTCGACAAGATATACAGGTATAGTATTGACCGAGCGGCGAAGCGCGTACTCTATATTCATCTTTCCCTTATAATGGTCATACCAGTTTACAGGATACCACTCGTACTCCTTGCCCTCGTAATATACTGTCTTTTTATCGTCAACTATGGTCGAATAGGTAATAAGATCATTCTCAATAGCAAGCGAATATGCGGCAAGCGGCTTCATAGTAGAACCGGGCTGTCTTTTAGACATTGTTGCACGGTTAAGTCCGCGGTTTTCGGTCTTTTCGCCGATTCCGCCTACAACTCCCTTTACATTCCCCTCGTAATCAAGTATGGTCATCGAGCCCTGAAGGGTGGTGCCGTCCTTGCCTGAAAGAGCATACTTTTTATCGGTAAATACCTTTTCGAGGCTCTCCTGAACATCGGGATCCATAGTACAGTATATCTTGTATCCGCCGTTATAGAAATCCTCAACGGCATATTCTCGCTTATAGCCGTACACCTCCATAAGCTCAACGATGACCTCTTCTATAAGAGCATCAACAAAATAGCTGTTTATCTCGATATTTTCTTTCAGCGCGCTTGAATCGGCAACGACCTTCATTTCTTCGTTAACCGCATCATTATACTCTGCCTCAGTGATAAGTCCCTGATCGTACATTTCATAGAGTACATCGTTTCGTCTTTCAAGATTATTCTTGGGGTTTTTATCGGGACGGTAATACTCGGGCGACTTTGTAATAGCCGCAAGCGAAGCGCACTCTGCAAGGGTCAGCTCATCGACCGTTTTGCCGTAATAATACTCGGCAGGCACCGCGACTCCGCACATACCCTTACCCATAGCGATTGTGTTCATATAACACTCAAGTATTACCTCTTTGGTATACTCTCCCTCAAGATATCTTGCGCGCATTATCTCGCGCACCTTACGGCTAGCCTTTTTATCATCGTCATCGGTAATATTTTTAACCAACTGCTGTGTAATTGTGGAGCCGCCAAACTTATTGTTTGACATAGGAATGACCATATTGATAAACGCGGCAGCAGTACGTCTCCAGTCTACACCGTCGTGCTCTAAAAAACGCTTATCCTCAATAGCGACAAAGGCGTTGGCAAGGTTCTGCGGTATTCCCGTATACTCGGGATCCTCTGCCTTCGCCTTTTCCTTATCGTAATCTACCCAGATACGGTTTTCCTCATCGTGAAGACGCTGATACTCAACCCAATTGCCGTCATCGTCCTGAACATATATTACAGTGGTATAAGAAAGCTCAAGATTATCGAGGTCCTCCTTCATAGTTCCGTCAACAAAGGCGAAAACATATACAACCAGAGAGCCTGCCACAAGACAGCCCGTAATCAGGAATATCAGAAAAACGGTCAGAATGCTCTTTAAAACATTTGCTTTTGTAAAAAGCCTAAACTTGTTTTTTCCTTTTTTAGAATTGCTTGCCTTTTCCTCCGACTCCTCGCCCTCGAATTGCTCGATTACAAAGCTATTAAGGTCAAAAACCTCCGAATTGTTGCTTGATAGATCAAAATCCTCATTGTCATTTGCAGTCCCGAACTCATCCTGCGGCATATCACTCTTAGAAGCCTTGTCAGAAGCATCTGACTCAGCACCAAACAGATCAAAGTCATCGTCTATATTGAAATTTTCAAAGTCCTTATTATCCACAACATTCACCTCACAACGGAATTTTTAACTATTATAGCATATTTTACACAAAAATGGGTAACAATTTTTTTACCATTGTGTGAACAAAAATTCAGGAAGGATAAAAAACGATATGAAATACCTTTTAGCAACCCTTATGATAATGACCTCTGTGCTTTTCGGAGTAAGAATAAATCAGGAAAATACATCGAAAAATTCAGATGAAATAATCCCTCCTTCAAGCAGGCCGTCTGCTGTCAAATTCGTGCTGAAATACACTGACGGAAATATATCGCTTTTCGAAGGAGAAAGCATTATCGAGACCTTCAGCGAAATAAACTATTCAGTGCTTCCCTACCCCGATCAGCAAAGTCTGTCAGACGGAATAGAATTTGATAATATCAATGAAGCTTACGAGCTTATAGAGGATTTCGACGGTTGACTTTTCTGACTTGCTTTTGTATAATTAATACAGCTTAGGGAAAAGGAGGGTCTCGGTGGAACGCGACGCTATATCCGCCAATGTATCTAAGGGTGGACTTAAAAATACTACAGAAATCAAAATATTAGTGCTCTACCTTCTTATCAATATAAGAGAGCCGTTGCCTGCAACTCAGACCGCAAACCTTCTCCATATGAACGGTATTGCAAATGCTTTCGAGTTAAGCGATGCCTTCGTTCAGCTTTCCGACAACGGGCTTATAGACGAGCCCGAGGAGTTCCCTGACTGCTTTATCGTTAACGATAAGGGAAGAGATGCAGGGCAGACCCTACAGTCCCGTGTACCCTTTACCGTGCGTGAAAAGTCGCTTACCTTAATAAAAAAGATGCTTGAGCGCAATCGACATATTAAGGAGACTGATATTACTGTCGAAAAGAATACTGACGGAATTTTCATCACCTGCTCCGTTCTGGAAAACGACAAAAAAATCATGAGCTTTACTATGCAGGCTACCGATGACAGCCAGGTAATGCGCATTAAGGAGAATTTCCTCGATGACCCCGCCTTGGTATACCGCACTCTCATAGATATACTTACAAAATAATGTTGAATATTTTGACCGACTTTTTAGTCGGTCGTTTTTTTGTGAATTTCCTTGACAAATTTCCGTATTATATTATATAATTTTTCTATATTCTTCAAGTTTTGACAAAACTTTCAACTTTTCGACATTGTAGAATTTCTAAGCGTCAGACCCTCTCGGGTTGAAGTCCCTTTACTAAAAAATAAAACAGCACAGACCTTTCGGTCCGTACTGTTTTATTTGGGACGTTTGAACTTAATGACACGAATAAAATGTGCCAGAAAACCGAGAATTTTGTTAAACTAATGTATTTTTTCTCATTTGC
>JAZNTG010000037.1:0-16302 GCA_045591645.1 Acutalibacteraceae bacterium
ACACGGGGAGTAGCGGCTTCAAGCTCGCCCTTCCTGAGACCTACACTGTAAGCAAAGTTAACGAGAGCAGCCTCGGTCGGCTCACCCTCAGCCTGATTGTCAGAGTTAAGGCTTGCGTCGGAGCAGAGAGCCATAGCGGTAGCAACAAGAGCGGTATCGCCAATGTGCTCAACAACGGTCATCTTGTTCTGAGTCAGAGTACCCGTTTTATCCGAGCAGATGACCTGAGTACAGCCGAGCGTCTCAACGGCGGTGAGACGGCGGATAACGGCATTACGCTTTGACATATTGGTAACACCGATGGAAAGAACTACCGTAACAACGGTGGCAAGACCTTCAGGGATAGCCGCAACTGCAAGAGAAACTGCAACCATAAAGGTTTTTAAGATAGATGTCAGCTGAAAGTCACCTGTGGTTATAAGCTCAAATGCAAAGATGAATACGCATATACCGAGAACAAGCTTGGAAAGTGTCTTTCCGAGCTGATCAAGACGGCGCTGAAGAGGAGTCTGCTCATCTGTGGCGGCAGCAAGTGCTCCTGCTATCTTACCCATTTCGGTATCCATACCGGTAGAGGTTATAACAGCCTTGCCGCGTCCGTAAACAACGGTAGAGCCCATATAGCACATATTCTTACGGTCACCGAGCGGAACATCCTCCTGTCCCTCGCTGAGTCCGAGCGCGTCGAGCATCTTGTTTACGGGTACGGATTCGCCTGTCAGAGCGGCCTCTTCGATCTTAAGGCTTGCGTTTTCAATGATGCGTCCGTCAGCGGGGACAGCGTCGCCTGCTTCAAGGATAACGACATCACCGGGAACGAGCTCATCCGAGTGAAGCACGACCATCTTGCCGTCACGCATTACCTTACAGGTTGCGGCGGTCATAGTCTGTAAAGCTTCAATAGCAGCTTCTGCCTTGCTTTCCTGAAACACACCGAGTATCGCGTTCAGAAGTACAACTATAAGGATGATGAATACTTCTGCGAGACTTTCCTGCTCGGCACCGGGCATATTATTGTTTATAACCGTCGTAACTGCGGAAACAGCGGCTGCGATGATAAGAATAATAAGCATTGGGTCCTTAAGCTGTGCCAAGAAGCGCTGAAGCAAAGTGGGCTTCGGGGCCTCCTTCAGCTTGTTGCGGCCGTACTTTTGGAGACGCTGTCCTGCTTCGGAAGTGGTCAGACCGTCCTCGGTCACTTCGAGGGACTTAAGCACCTGCTCGGCCGACTGGGTATAGGTTTTATTCATCGGTCATTCTCCTTTTTATTTGACTGAAATGGCTAAAATAAACACATACGGTTTCATTTACCAATTTCAGATTCATATTGCTATGATTATATCATTTCCAGAAAAAAAGTGCAATATAGATAAATATATTTCACAAAAGCTTAAAAAAATTCTTACGGCTTTCGATTATGCCTTCGTTCCGAAGTTTACTTATCTCTGCCGAAAGTCCGCTTCGGTCGACCTCAAGATAGTCTGCGAGTTCCTGACGGTCAAAGGGGATATAAAAGCTACGGCTTCGGTTTTTCTTTGCCTCATTCATAAGGTATGCCATGAGCTTTTCACGCGTAGTGCGCTTAGAGGTTACTTCAATACGCTGATGAAATAGAAGCGTTTTTGTAGCGAGATCTCTCATAAGGTTAAAAATAAGCTGTCTGTGAAAACCACAGCTATTCTCACAGGTATAAAGAATCCTCTCACAGTTTATAAGCATTATCTCGCATGCCTCATTCGCGATGACCGATACGGGTACGGTCTTCATTCCTGCACAGGCGAAGGCTTCGCCAAAGACCTCGGACGGAGAAATACTGGTAAGTATGCTTCGGTTTCCATAGTAGTCTATTTGTTCTATCTGCGCCGAGCCCGAGAGCACTATTCCAATATATTTTGCAGGATTACCCTCGGCTATGATAGTGTATTTCTTATCAAAATATTCCAGCTTTGCGCCAAGGCAGATGAGCATACTTATCAGGTTATCATCATCAATGCCTTGAAAAAGAGCGCATTTTTTTAAAATTTTCAGATATTTTTTCAGAAAAATCATCCTTTTGTTGAAAATTCAACAGAATTATTACTTTCATTGTATTATAATTAGTTTACAAAATCAAGGAGGTAATGAATTTTGGTAAGAAAAATCATTAAAATAGATGAAGAAAAATGTAACGGATGCGGTGCTTGCGCGGCGGCTTGTCATGAGGGCGCTATCGAAATGATAGATGGAAAGGCAAAGCTCACTCGCGAGGATTACTGTGACGGACTCGGCGATTGTTTGCCTGCTTGCCCGACCGATGCTATAAGCTTTGAGGAACGCGAGGCTCCCGCCTATAACGAAGAGGCGGTAAGAATGGCAAAAATGCAAAAGCACGGCGTAAAGCTACCCTGCGGATGCCCCGGTACACAGTCAAAAGCTATAAAGCGCGAAGTGGTAACTTTGCCAAAAGCACAGGTCGCAAGTCAACTCTCTCAGTGGCCCTGCCAGATAAAATTGGTACCCGTAAACGCGCCCTACTTTGAGGATGCAAACCTGCTCATTGCCGCTGACTGTACTGCCTATGCTTACGGAAACTTCCATAATGAGTTTATCCGCAATCACATAACACTTATAGGCTGCCCCAAGCTTGACGAAGGCGACTATGCTGAAAAGCTAACGGCAATAATAAAGAATAACAATATAAAGAGTGTTAAAGTGGTACGCATGGAAGTGCCTTGCTGCGGCGGTATCGAAAACGCTGTTAAACGCGCTCTGCAGGCAAGCGGAAAGTTTATCCCGTGGCAGGTCATAACGATATCAACAGACGGAAGAATTCTTGAATAATTAGGTTGTCAATTGCAATAATCGGTGATATAATTACTGTAAAAACGTACACAGAGGTACAAAAAATGAAAATCACAAATGACATCAGATATATTGGCGTAAACGATCATAAGCTTGACCTTTTTGAGGGTCAGTATATCGTTCCAAACGGAATGGCATATAATTCCTACGCAATAATCGATGAAAAGATAGCTATTATGGATAGCGTGGATGCCGATTTTACCGATGAGTGGCTCGGCAATATCGAAAAAGCACTTGGTAAAAGAACACCTGACTATCTTATCGTTTCTCATATGGAGCCTGACCATTCGGCAAACATCGTTAATTTTTTAAATAGGTATCCCGAAGCGAAGATAGTATCTTCACTCAAAGCCTTTACTATGTGTAAAAACTTCTTTGGCACTGATTTTGAAGACAGACGTATAGTAGTAGGCGAGGGAGACAGCCTGTCTCTGGGCAAACACACTCTTTCTTTTGTCACTGCGCCGATGGTCCATTGGCCTGAGGTTATAATGGCGTATGAGAAGACTGATAAGGTCTTTTTCTCGGCAGACGCTTTCGGAAAGTTTGGTGCTTTGGATATAGAAGAGGAGTGGGCGTGCGAGGCAAGACGCTATTATATAGGTATAGTCGGTAAATACGGCGCACAGGTACAGGCAGTGCTGAAAAAAACCGCGGCACTCCAAATAGAGAAGATATGCCCGCTTCACGGACCTGTCCTTTCTGAAAACCTCGGCTATTATATTAATCTTTATGATATCTGGTCCGGCTACAGACCCGAGGAAGAGGGAGTTGTTATTGCATATACCTCGGTTTACGGGAATACTAAAAAGGCTGTGGAACAGCTTGCCGACAAGCTCAGTAAAAATGGATGCCCCAAGGTTGCTGTAAATGACCTTGCCAGATGCGATATGGCAGAAGCTGTAGAGGATGCTTTCCGTTACAGTAAGATAGTGCTTGCAACGACAACCTATAATAACGATATTTTCCCCTTTATGCGTGAGTTTATAAACCACCTCACCGAGCGAGGCTTTCAGAACCGTACAGTTGCCTTTATCGAAAACGGAAGCTGGGCGCCGACGGCGGCAAAAACGATGCGCAAAATGTTGGAAAACAGCAAAAATCTGACTTACGCAGAAAACGAAGTAAAAATTCTGTCAAGTATGACCGAAGAAAATAAAAATCAGCTCGAAGCATTAGCCGATGAGCTTTGCAAATAATTAATTGTACGGAGGTAATAAAATGAAATATGTATGTGATGTATGCGGATGGGAATATGACGAGGCACTAGGAGATCCCGATAACGGAATTGCCCCTGGCACAAAATTCGAGGATCTTCCCGACGATTTTGCTTGCCCATTATGTGGAGTAGACAAAACCAACTTTAGTGAAGCGTAAAAAGAAATCTCAAATCCGAGAATGATATGAACCCCAAAAGTTAGATGCTTTTGGGGTTCATATCATTTTATGGCGAGTATTTGTCTTTAATTTTGTTCAAATCATTGGTAGGCGGCATACAGCTGTGATCTTTACATACATAGTAGGTTGTCTTTCCGTCTTTAAGCGGATATTCCTTTGCAGGCTGTGATAATAAATTAATTATTGCATTTGCAGGAAAGGCAAAAGGTAAACTATTCATATCTTGTTTATCATCTGCCGCAATGGTCACCTTAATTGGCGGATCGTTATATTCTAAAAGTGAAACTAAAAACATTGCATGATTGATTGGATATTGCGATGCTTCAGCAGAGATAAAATTTAACTGTTGCTCGGTTAATCGTTTGTATTCATCACCTGACGTCAAAAGATATAGTTTAACAAAGTTATATGCCATCAGCGAATTTCCGCTAGGAATAGCACCGTCATAGGTTTCCTTTGGTCGTAATATCAGTTCTTCACTTTGATTTCCATATAAATAAAATCCACCTGTATTATCGCTAAAATTTTCTATAACTTTATTGCACAGTTGTTTTGCACGACTTAAATAACTGTTATCTAGAGTAGCTCTGTATAAGCTAAGCTCGGCAAATATATAACTTGCATAATCATCTAAAAAGCCTTTTACGCCACGTTTTCCGTCGCGGAAGCTGACAAATAGTGTGTCATTTTCACACAGATAGTTTTGTATAAATTCATCTGCTTTTTGTGCTGCATGAAGATAAATATCTTTTTGGCTCACAAGATATAATTCACACATTGCGGCAATCATAAGTGAGTTCCACGAGGTTAGAATTTTATCATCTAAATGGAGCGAATACCGATTCTTTCTGAACTGTTGCAGCTTGGGTAAAAACGCTTCAAACGATTTATCATTAGGGTCGCTGTGTAGCAGATTAGGAATACTCTTTCCCTCAAAATTTCCTGTACTTGTTATATCGAAATGTCTGTTGAATTTCTCTCCGTCGGTTTCACCCAAAACACTAATAATTTCATCAGGTGTAAATAGATAATATTTTCCTTCTTTGCCTTCGCTGTCGGCATCCTGCGCACTGAGAAATCCACCGTCTTTTGATGTCATCTCACGCAAAATATACTGTGCCGTTTTTTCGGCAATTTCAAGATATAAACTGTTGTTGGTTACAGAATATGCCTTAGAGTAGCTGAGTATCAGTAATGCGTTGTCATAGAGCATTTTTTCAAAGTGAGGAACAAGAAATTTTCTGTCGGTCGAATACCTACAGAAGCCAAACCCGATATGGTCAAACATACCGCCTCGGTACATCCCCAAAAGAGTGTGTTCCGACATTTGCAGACAGTTTTTGTCTTTATATCGCTCATAGTATGAAAGTAAAAACAAAAGGTTGTGCGGTGTCGGGAATTTCGGTGCACGGCCGAAACCACCATATTTTTCGTCATAAATTTTACTGTATACTGAAACAGCAGAGTGTAATAAATTTATTTCTGCATTACTGTCGGCTTTATCAGTATGATTTAAATGATTAATAATCTTATCTGACTGCTCAAGCAACGAAGCCCTATCATTTTTCCAAGCCTCGTTAATGGCAATAAGCAGTTCTTTAAAACCAATCATACCGCCGCGAGAAGTTTTCGGAAAATACGTCCCTGCAAAAAATGGTTTTTGATCAGCCGTCATAAAAATGCTTGTTGGCCAACCACCGCTACCCGTAAACGCTTGACAAACGGACATATAAACGCTGTCTATGTCTGGCCTTTCTTCCTTATCTACCTTTACAGATATAAAATGGCGGTTTAGAATATCAGCTATTTCCTCATCCTCAAAGCTTTCGTGGGCAAGCACATGACACCAATGACAAGCACTGTAACCAATACTCAAAAAAATAGGTTTGTCTTCGGCTTTTGCGCGCGCAAAAGCCTCGTCACACCAAGGATACCAGTCTACAGGATTTTCCTTGTGTTGCAAAAGATAAGGACTTGTTTCGTATTGTAAACGATTACTCAAAAAATCACCTCGAATATTATTAAATTTATTATTCGCTCTATGTTTTTTAATATGCGAAAGTTGGCAGGTATAGTAGTTGGGGAAAAAGTTAAAATATAATTACAATTATTTTTTGGAGGAAAAAATGAAACGAGATGAAATGCCTGTTGGATTTTCAATGGCACTTGCTCAGAATCCCGAGGCTATGCAGAGATTTGCAATGCTCAGTGAAGATGAAAAGAAACAAATAATAGATGGGACACATTCGGTTAGATCAAAACAGGAAATGCACGAATATGTTAATAAGCTTGTAAGTATTTAAAACCACAGACAAATTCGTCTGTGGTCTTCGTATATAGCTTAATGATATTCAAATTCAAAGCTCGCCTTATCTGTAATGAATTCACATAATATTCTGTCTTTGTGTGAAAAACGATAATATGCTTCGCAAGCAGCACTTTCGTGTATTGTTCTGCGCATATCGCCGTTTGTAGGAGCAGCCAGCGGTTGTGCGTTCTTACTTAACAACTTGGCAGTAAACTCAAAACTTCCTTGCTTTATCGTAACAGTGTTTTTGTCAACTTGTTTCATTCTGGCGCCAAGATAGGTTGCAATTCTATATTCTTTTCCATCTAACAGAACAACACCGATAATACCCGTAAAATGGAATCCTAAAAAGGGTATATCTGCGACAGATAGCATCAGAGAGTTATTTTCAAAAGAGCACTGTGTCCAAATATATCTCTTCGGAAAAGACCTGCCGCTGTCGCCTTCGATATACCCCGTACCGTTTTTAAATTCTAAACGTTGATTATTTATGGTAATTTGACCGTTGATTTTATGGAACATACTGTACACACTATGCCTGCACTGCATAAACGGAACGAATTTAAAGGGCCCCATAATATCATAGTGAATGGGGTAAAGAGCTTCAAAGCGGAGAGCCCCTTCAAGTTTTAAATTATCATCTTGAAAATTCAGTGTTATTCCTTTGTCGGAAAAAATACAATCATCTATTTTTACATATAACGTTTTTTTAAGATGGTGTAGTGTTTTGCATGGTATGTTTAAAGCTTTGTCATCGGTTATTATTTGTAAAGATGCAGACTTTATATTATTGCTATAATGATATGCGGGTATAAATGCAATTGTCTTTTCTTCGGTACTGCATTTAAAGTACCACCCTTTAAAATATCCCGTATTTTTCACCTTTGCCTCCGGAATTAAATAATTATAATTATAGAGTATCTTAATGTCGGTTAGATATACAGTACTGATAGGCTTTGTAACTTGTTTTTTGAGGACCTAAACTGAAAGAGCGTGTTGTAGAGTATAATTAGGAGACATTAACAGCGGCGCCGAAGTGCCTCTTTTTTGATGTGCAGATCTGGGATGTGCTTTTTTCGAGCGTTGCTGCATATTTTTAAATATATCGTTATTGAAAAATGTCTGAGGTTTTGGTATATTTATTAAGGAGTAATTTTGTGTCTGTTTTGAAAAAGCTATCAGTATGTGTTTTATGTTTTACTTTTTTTATATGTTGTTGTATATTCTCTGACGTCGAGGCTGAATATATTCCCAGCGCGGCAACGGTAATGGTGTCAAAAACAATAATAATCGACGCAGGCCACGGCGGGTTTGACGGCGGCGCGGTCGCGAACGACGGTACTCCGGAAAAGGATATAAACCTGCAGATAGCGATAAAGCTGTCCGAATTTTTAAAGCTTCACGGTTATGAGGTCATTATGACACGGACAGAGGATACGGGTACCGAAAGCGACTCTTCTGCTTCGATTGCCGAGCGCAAAAAGAGCGATATGAAAGAACGGCTTCGCATAATAAATGAAAATGAGGACGCGATATTTGTCAGCATCCATCTTAATAAATTTACAACCTCGTCGGCTGTCGGAGCGCAGGTCTTTTACTCTACCAATCATCCCGATTCAAAGGTGCTAGGGCAGGCTGTTCAGCAGACGGTAAAAGTACTTTTACAGCCTGACAACGAGAGAACGATAAAAAAGGGGACAAAAAGCACATATCTCCTTTACAATGCAAAAATACCTGCAGTAATAGTAGAGTGTGGTTTTTTAAGCAACAGTCGTGAGCTTGAGCTGCTGAAAACAGAGGAATATCAGTCAAAGATGGCGTTTGCTATCTTTTGCGGAATTACAAATTATAGGAGTTAGAAAATGGCTTCAAAACTAAAAACAGTCTACATCTGTAACGAGTGCGGTTACGAAAGCGCAAAATGGATGGGGCAGTGTCAGGGCTGCCGCAAATGGAATACCCTCAGCGAAGAGGTGATAGCGCCCGCAAAGCCGAATATGTCGGTCGGGGGGACGGCTATAGCGGCAAAAGCTCAGCCAATAGGACAGATATCATTTGAAAATGAGCACCGCTACAAAACAGGGATCGCAGAGCTTGACCGAGTGCTTGGCGGCGGTATCGTAAAGGGCTCGGTAGCGCTTATCAGCGGCGACCCCGGCATCGGAAAATCTACCATACTTTTGCAGGTATGCAAGAATATAGATAAAGATATAAAAGTACTTTATGTTTCGGGTGAGGAGTCAGCGGTGCAATTAAAGCTCCGCGCAAACCGACTCGGGGTAGACCGCGACAATCTGCTTATAATGGCAGAGACCGACACCGGGGGAATATGCGAATATATTCGTACCGAAAAGCCCGACCTTGTTATGATAGATTCCATTCAGACTATGCGAATATCCGAGCTTTCCTCGTCTTCGGGAAGTATCGTTCAGGTCAGAGAGTCTTCCAATCTGTTGCTCAGTATAGGTAAAAGCCTCGATATCCCGATAATCATCGTAGGTCACGTCAACAAAGGCGGCGAGATAGCGGGACCGAAAGTGCTTGAGCATATAGTTGACACCGTGCTTTATTTTGAGGGTGAACGCAATCAGTCCTACAGAATACTGCGAGCGGTAAAGAACCGCTACGGCTCGACCAATGAGATAGGTGTCTTTGAAATGACCGATAAGGGACTCGAAGAGGTGGAAAATCCATCGGCGATGCTGCTGTCAGGCAGAATAAGCGGTGTATCAGGCTCAGCCATAACATGTGTTATGGAGGGTACAAGACCGATACTCGCTGAGGTACAAGCCCTTGTTACTGCAAGCGGCTTCGGTAATCCAAGAAGAATGGCGACAGGCTTTGATTACAACCGTTTCAACCTTATTCTCGCGGTGCTTGAAAAGAGAGAGGGACTTTTCTTTTCAAACCTCGACGCTTATCTTAATATCGTTGGCGGTCTGCGGCTGGACGAGCCTGCGGTCGATCTTGCAGTTGCAATGGCACTCGTTTCGGGTGTCCGCGATACCGCGATATCTGACGATACGGTCATCTTCGGCGAGATAGGACTTTCGGGCGAGGTGCGTTCGGTACCCAAGATAGTAGAAAGAGTTAAGGAAGCGGCGCGTCTCGGCTTTACTCGTTGCATCGTTCCTAAATCATCCCTAAAACAGCTTTCTGCAGTTAAAGGTGATATAGAGTTGATTGGTGTATCCACCCTTTCTGCAGCATTACAGCTTATAAGATAAAACAAAATCCGTTCGAAAGGAACACCTTTCGAACGGATTTATTTATTTATTCAATCTCTTGCTTATATATTTAACGGTTTCACCTGTTGCCAGAGTGATGACCGCGGATATTAGTATCATCAGCCATCCCGAGAGATCAAGTGTTGTAAATGAAAGCAGAGAACCGACGGGTGTAATGATAACAAAGAAAACAATAAATAAAGAGAGCAGACAGGCTATCGGCATAACGAGATTTCTCACAGTGCCTTTCTGGAAGACGGTGTAGGTGTGGCTTAGAGCGAATGCGTGAACAATCTCACATATACTGATGACTGCAAATGAGAGGGTCGCCGCCGTTTCGGGGCTGTCCAAAAGGCCGATACCGTATGCAATAAGGGTCAGAACCGATATTACAACAGCGGGTACCGCCATACTTGCAGTCGAACGGACACCGATAAGCTGACGGCTTTCGTGTCGTCGGAGACTGAGCGTGCTGCTTGAAACCTCAGCCGAAAAAGCAAGCGCAGGGAACAGATCGGTAATTAGATTTATCCAGAGAAGAGCCGCCGCAGTCAGGGGAGAAGTACCGAATATGATAAGTCCGAAAAGTACGGTTATTATCTCGGCGGCATTGCAGGAAATAAGGTATTTTACACTGCGAAGCACGCTGTCAAATATTCGGTTACTTTCCTTAAGTGCTAAGATAAGGGTGGAGAATTTATTATCGTTTACGATAAAGTCAGCCGATGCCTTGACCGAATCCGAGCCTGTAATACCGAGAGCGCAGCCGTAATCCGCCTCGACAAGAGCGGGAACGTCACGTACACTGTCACAGGTCAGAAGCACTTGCTCAGAGCAGGAACGCAGAGCTCGGACAACCCGAAGCTTGTCCTCGGAGGTGATTCTCGCGAATACTGAATAATCGCTTACCTTTTCAGAAAGCTCTTCATCGCTCATTTTTTCAAGCTCACTGTGGCTGATGACCTGGGAGGAATCGGATATTATGCCAAGCGTTTTTGCGACCGAAACAGCAGTTTTTGTATAGTCACCTGTCAGCATAACGACGCGGATACCCTTTGCCTTACACTCGGCGATCTCGCGGACACAAAGCGGGTCGGGTGGATTGTCAAAGGCTAAAAGTCCCACAAAGACGAGGTCATTTTCAAGCTCTTCGCTGTTGGGATTGGCAGGTATTTCATCAAGCGGCTTTAAGGCTACAGCTAAGACCATTAATCCTTCGTCTGCCATGGAATCTATTGTACAAGTAACAGCTTCGGCATCAATGTCGAGCGAACGCTGTAAGATCACCTCGGGGGCGCCCTTTATAATCGCGTAGGGCTTGGTGTTGATGACTGTAACGGTGGTCATAAGACCTCTGTGAGAATCAAAAGGTAGCTCGGCAAGACGGGGATAAATGCCGTCTATATCTGTCTTGCTCATTCCCGTAGCCTTGGCTGATGCGCGTTCAATTGCGGATTCAATCGCATTTGAATGGCGTTGGGTATGCTCGCGTTCGTTAAGATTGCTGCATATAAGCGCAAGGTGCAAAAGGGTGACAGTCGACTCGTTAATGCTGTTGCTTGTAAGATCAACAATATTTTTTCCGTCAGATATCTTAACAAGATTCATATTCTCGTCGGTCAGGGTACCCGTTTTGTCGGTACATATGACCGAGGTGGCGCCGATGGACTCGGCAGACGGAAGATTGATAAAGGTAATGTTTCTGCTTTTAAGACGGCTGGCCGAAAAGGCAACGGCAATAGTCAAAATAGTCCCAAGGCCCTCGGGAATAGCAGAAACTGCTAAGGAAAGTCCAAGCAAAAGGTGGCTGAGCACGGTAGTCTCGAAGCCTATTTCATAATCGGAAATATTTGCGATTATGCCCACAAAGAAGACAACTGCGGCGGCAATAAGACTGACGATTGCCGATAATCTGCCTATGCTTTGCAGACGGGTGTGCAGAGGGGTGGTTTTGATTCGGGTCTGCTTTACTATGCTTTCTGCGCGTCCAATAGCGGTATCCTCACCCGTCTCTGTCACGATAACGGTAGCCCTTCCGCTCTGAACGAAGCTTCCTGAGTAGACCATATTCACACGGTCGGCAAGAGGGGTTATATCCTCACAAAGCATATCGGGCATCTTTTCTATCGGTACGGTCTCACCCGTTACCGAAAACTCATCGCATATAAACACATATGCATCTATGATACGTCCGTCGGCGGGCACAAAATCGCCTGTGCTTAAGATCATTATATCGCCGGGAACAAGATTTGAAGACGGGATGATTTGCTCTATTCCGTCACGGACAACGGTAGCATAGGTAGTGTGCGAATTGCGCAGACGGTCCACATTAACGATATTTCGGTAGTTGATAGCTGTACCTGTAACAAAGTTTATACAAAGTATCAGTATGATAAGAAGAGGCTCAGTCCAGCTGACCTCTTTTGTTACAAGCGTAATAATGAGATAAATAACCGCTGTGCACAAAAATATAATATTAAGATAATTGCTGAGCTGTTTTAAAAGCAGTTTTACAAAGCTCGGCTTTTCAAAATCGTGTATTTCATTCTTGCCGTAAAGCTCAAGCCTCTTCAGCACTTCGGTGCTGTCAAGACCGTTTTCCTTATCCGAGCCGAGCTCTGATACGACCATATTGGTATCGGAACTGTGCCAGATCAAAATCATCACTCCCAAGCATATTTTTATATTGAAATTTTACTATATTACGGGCAATAAATCAACCCGAAATTTAATGTTTAAATTTTGTTCGTTTTATGTTATACTAAATAAGTTAATTGTGTTAAGGAGAAAAAGTATGGATTGGACCGAGCTTAAGATAAAGACAAAAACCGAGGATATTGAAAGAGCATCAGCAATAGCGAATATGGCGGTGCCATACGGTATCTATATCGAGGATTATTCCGATTTGGAGGAGCAGGCGTGGGAGATTGCTCATATCGACCTTATCGAGCAGGAGCTTCGCGAGAGGGATAAAAGCTTCGGCATAATTCATATTTACATCTCTGAGGAGGACAATGCTGCTGAAGCGGCAGAGTATCTTACCGAGCTGCTTTCTGCCGACGGTATACAATATGAGCTTTACAGCGAGGAAGTAAACGATTCTGATTGGGCAGACGGCTGGAAAAAGCATTTTAAATGTACCGAGGTCGGATCAAGGCTTCTCATCCGTCCAAGCTGGGAGGATTACGATAAAAACACTGACCGTGCTGTACTCAGCATTGATCCTGGTGCCGCATTCGGTACAGGTACCCATGCGACAACATCCCTTTGCCTTGAGCTTTTAGAGGACTATGTTACACCTGATAGCCGTGTGCTTGATATTGGCTCAGGAAGCGGTATACTCAGTATCGGCTCGGTGCTTCTCGGAGCCGCGCACGCTGATGGCGTTGACATAGACGCGCAGTCGGTTAAGGTTGCAAAGGAAAACGCTGAAATAAACGGCGTCTCTGATAAAACAAATTACCTTGTTGGAGACCTTGCCGATAAAATTAGCGGAAAATATAATATTGTATGTGCAAACATAGTCGCCGATGTTATAATCCGATTGCTCGAAAATGTAGCCGACTATATGGAGCCTGATGCCGTACTTATCACCTCGGGAATCATCGATTTAAGAGAGCGCGATGTGACCGCTGCTTTCGAAGAATTCGGCTTTAAGGTTGAAAAGAGACTTACAAAGGACAATTGGTGTGCATTTGTTTGCAAAACTGTTTAATAGGAGATATTTATGCTTGAATTTGAAGAGTTAAGATTAAAACTCGAAGGATATAAAGGAGACCTTGCAGAGCTTAAAGGCGCTATAGGCTACGAAATGTTAAAAGAGCAGGTCGCAAAGCTTGAAGCGCAGGCAGCAGCTCCCGGATTTTGGGACAACCTCGAAAATTCTCAGGCTGTTTTACAGAAAATAAGCCAATTAAAGGGCAAGTGCGAGGCTTACGATAAGCTGACCGCCCTTTACGACGATGCCGAGGTGCTTATCACCCTCGGAGATGAGGACGGCGATCTTTCGGTAGTTGAAGAGGCTTCGGCCACCGTTGATGAGTTCGTATCGGGGCTTGAGGGAATGCGGCTTACCACCCTTCTTATAGGCGAGTATGATAAAAACAATGCCGTTATAACCTTCCACGCGGGCGCAGGCGGTACCGAGGCACAGGATTGGAATGAAATGCTTGTCCGTATGTATACAAAATGGGGTGAGCGTCACGGCTTTAAGGTTGATATGATAGACTTTCTGGACGGCGACGAAGCGGGGCTCAAAAGCGCCGTGTTGCGTGTAGAGGGTGAAAATGCTTATGGCTTTTTAAAGAGCGAAGCAGGGGTTCACCGTCTTGTTCGCATCTCTCCCTTTGATGCCTCAGGCAGAAGGCACACCTCCTTTGCATCCCTTGATGTTATGCCCGAGATCGACGACAGTGTAGAGGTGGAGATACGCTCGGAAGACCTTCGCGTGGATACCTACCGTGCGTCTGGCGCGGGAGGTCAGCATATTAATAAGACTGATTCTGCTGTACGTATCACCCATATTCCTACGGGTATAGTCGTTGCCTGTCAGAATGAGCGCAGTCAGCATCAGAATCGCGAAATGGCGATGAGAATGCTGAAGAGTAAGCTTATCGAGATAAAGGAAAGGGAGCATCTTGAAAAGATAGAGGATATAAAGGGTGTCCAGAAGGAAATAGCCTGGGGCTCGCAGATACGCTCATACGTGTTTATGCCCTATACCCTCGCCAAGGACCACAGAACAGGCTTCGAAAACGGAAATATAAACGCGGTTATGGACGGGGACCTTGATGGATTTATCAACGCGTATCTAAAGGCGGCATCCCTTAACCAACTTGTTGAAGGAGAATAGTTTAATGAAAAGAATTATCGGTTTAGTATTTCTTATCGCGGCGGTTGCAGTATTGCTCTGCGGCTGTGCAAAGGATATGGGAAGGCTGAATTATAATTATGATATGACAAAATATGTCGAGCTTGAAAGCTATTCGGTAGAGGTCGACACAGCCTCAGACATCTATAAGGAGTATTACAGCGAGAAGCTCAGCGAACTTCTTGTTGGCAAGGTGACCGAAGGCAAGGTTGAGGACGGAGATACCGCCAATATTGATTATGTCGGAAAAAAGGACGGCGTAGCTTTTAGCGGAGGCTCCGCTTTGGGGTATGATCTTGTTATCGGCTCGGACACATTTATCGATGGCTTTGAAGACGGGCTTGTAGGTGTCAAGATAGGCAGTACGGTCGATCTTGATCTGACCTTCCCCAAGGATTACAGCAATACCGAGCTTGCGGGTAAAGATGTTGTCTTTACCGTTACAGTAAATTATGTAATGCGTGAATTTAGTGAGCTCACCGACGATATTGCAAAATTCTGCGGATACGAGTCGGCAGCTGAGGTAGAAACGGCAGCCCGTGACTATGCTAAAGAATGTACCGCGTGGAGCAATGTTTACAGTAATGCTAAGATAGAAAAGTATCCAGATAAAGAGATGGAAATCTATGTGGATATGCTTATGCTAAAGACCGATGCACAAATCTATTCACAGTACGGAATAACCTTAGAGCAGTACGTATCTTATTCGGGACTTACTATGGAAGAGCTTAGGGAAAGTGCAGAGCAGAGCAGCGATGCCAAAAGTATGTCTCACAATTTTGCGCTCAGCTATTATATAATCGATCAGGCGGGTGTTAAGGTTACCGACCAGATGATAAATGACAAGATCGAAGAGTACGGTGAAAATGTGAACACTTCTATCAGCAGGAATTATTTTGAAGCAATGGTCGTTAATGAGTTGGCTACTAAGGTAGTAGCGGAGAACGTAACTTTAAAATAAAATTATTGGAGAATTATAATGAAAAGAATAATTTCAATAGTTTTGGTCGTATTAATTATCACCGTTTTATTCATTGGCTGAAATAAAGATACCAAGGATCAAAGCGGCGGCAAGAATTATTCTGTTCAATGACTTAATTATAACTATGATATACAGAATTTTAAGTTATGATGCTTTTGATAGCGAGAAACTAAACGAGGTATTTGACCGTCTCAGCGACGCACAAAAGAATTATATCAAAAGAAAAAACGAAAATTCAGCAAAGCAGTCCTTGGCGGCAAGAGCACTTCTGGCAACTCTTTTAAAAGAGCATTATGGGGAGGATCTTGTCGGATGTATCGCTGCTGATGAAAAAGGTAGACTTTATATAGACGGCAGACCGGATATCTTCGTCAGTATATCTCACTCAAAGGATGCGGTGGCGGCGGCAGTATCCAAAAAGGCTATCGGCATAGACATCGAGCATATCCGACCTGTATCTGAAAAGCTGCAAAAAAGGATATGTAAAGAAAGTCTTGGCACGGAGGATGAGTTTTTCAAAATCTGGACCCTAAAGGAAGCTTATGTTAAAGCCTCAGGTATACCGTTTTCAAAAATATTGGCGCTTGATGTTAAAGAATTTCCCGAGAGCGCAGAGTTTTTTTCGCAGAAAAAACACGGATACTATATTACGGTAGTTGAAATGAAATAGTTTAAG
>JAZNTG010000038.1:0-3147 GCA_045591645.1 Acutalibacteraceae bacterium
ATTTCATTTTTCACCGATAAAATATGCGTGATCATACACTAAGAGGATCAAAAAGAGCTATTAGATTTAAAACAAATCTAATAGCTCTAATTTTTATATCATTTACTTTTCAATGGTCATAGTTGATTTTTGCAAGCAAAAATTATTCCCACTCATTTTTAGGATTCTTTTTTAGCTTATTTGTGTTTTAAATATTATCCAAAAGGCAATTTGATGCCGATTTTCTACACATTATTTTATTTATCAAAATTTCGGTTGCAGAAAATGTTGCAAAATCGTCTGCAGAATGGTGCCGCGTGGTTTTTACCTCAAGCCAAGACGAACAGCTAATTCATCGAGATAATCAATATGCCCGTGGTTTGCACCGTACAGCGTAACATATCCGTCTTTTTCAGCAGTGATAACTTGCCCCACATAAACAATACGTTCACCTTTTTTGAGATAATGCTTACGTCCGTTTTCCACCAAATCGTTATATTCCTTTATGGCAGACTGATAATAAAGTTCAAAGAGTTCCTTGGCTTTTTCTACATTACCAAGATAACCGTATATCATACATTCTTCCAATAAGGTTAACGAACTCATATTATCCAATAATGGATACTCTTTTCTGTGCGTAAGGATTGCCTCTCTGCTATTTAAGACTTCATAGGCAGGTAAAACATACTGATCAATTTCAGCAATAATACTTTTTATGATTTTGTTTGTTTTCTTGCTAAGGTCATACCAAGTTTCATTTTTACCACTAACGATTCCCAGTCGTGAACGAATCGTACACTCATACTCGTGGTAGTATTTTTTCTTTTCGGTTTGGGACTGAAATGCTCTTTCAGAACATTCCGGAATGCGAATACCTAAATTTACACATAAATGTCCACTCACTGGGCTTGCGGATCGGCCGCATTGGAAGTTAATAACCTGCGAAATATCTCCCGAAACAAAGCGATGAAGTGTTCTGCCATGCTTTTTGAATCCATACGGCTTAACGTGCGTATATACCGCCGCTTCAATTTCGTCGACTATTTGAGTTGTATTGCTTTCCGTTTTCTTCTTCAAAAAAACAAACACTACGCCACACTCCTTTCTGTACTTGATAGCCACTTGCAACTATTCTGTTTTGCAATTTTTACATTACTTGTTGCAAAAGTGTTGCAGAGGCATTTTCATAAAAACATAAAGCACCCGAAAGCCCTGTATTTCCAAGGGTTTCCGGGCACTTGTAAGCCAGTAGATATTGAGAGGTAAACGCCTTCGTTCTAAAAAAGGCATAATCCCTCATTCTCCTTTTTTCTTTAAGGTTGTAACCGAGGAAACTAGCATTCGGCGAAGTTCAATACAATCCGTTTGAAACTTTTTAAATTCTGCTTCGGCGATGGAATCCGTTTCATACAGAAGTTCGAGCTAATATTCGCTTTCGTTGCATTCTTTTAATGCTATCTCAAACTTGGAAATAAAATCTTTTGTTCCTTGCGCATACTGCGCTTCGTGTATATTTGCGCCGACAGATGTTCCGCTTTTGAGTAATTGATTTATCAAAACACCTTCGCTTCTATTGTCTTTTAGTTGCCTGCAAAGGAAAACAATTTCTTTGGCAAATGCTTTTGATTTTTCTCTTAGAATACTGTCGGACATAAAATTCCTCTGTTTCTTAGTTATGAGTTTAGAGTTATGAGAGTGCTTCGCACTCGTTATGATATGATTGCCAACAAAGTCAGCGTTGCCGCAAGGCAACTCATAACGATGCAAAGCATCTTATAACTCATAGCTTGCCGAAGGCAATCATAGTTGATAGAATGGGAATAAGCCAAAGGCTTATTCCCACTCTATCGTGCCGATCGGCTTGGGTGTAAGGTCTAAAAGGACGCGGTTGATGCCCTCTACTTCGTGGGTAATGCGGTCGGTTATATGGTGGAGGATGGGATAGGGTATCTCCTCGATAGTAGCCGACATTGCATCAGTGGTGTTTACGGCGCGGATGATTGCGGGCCAGCCTTCATAACGGCTTTCGTCCTTTACGCCGACGCTCTTGATGTCGGGGATAACCACAAAATACTGCCAAACCTTGCCTGCAAGGCCATTTTTGTCAAACTCCTCACGCAGAATTGCGTCAGCCTCACGGAGTGCGTGAAGTCTGTCACGGGTGATCGCGCCGAGGCAACGAACGCCGAGTCCCGGACCGGGGAAGGGCTGACGGTAAACCATTGCGTGGGGAAGACCGAGAGCCTCGCCTACAACGCGGACCTCATCCTTGAAGAGAAGCTTTATGGGCTCTACAAGCTCGAACTTCAGGTCCTCAGGCAGACCGCCTACATTATGATGGGATTTAACCGCCTTTTTGCCCTCTGCTGCCTTGATGCTCTCTAAAATGTCGGGATAGATAGTACCCTGAGCGAGGAAGTCAACATCGCTGAGTTTTCTTGCCTCATCGGCGAAAACCTCGATAAATTCCTTGCCGATAATCTTTCTCTTTCTTTCGGGATCAGAAACACCGGCCAGAAGATCTAAAAAGCGGTCGGTTGCGTCAACATAAACGAGATTAGCGTCAAGTTCTTTACCGAACATATCGATAACAGCCTCGCTCTCGCCCTTGCGCATAAGGCCGTGATTAACGTGAACGCAGACAAGCTGTTTCCCGATAGCCTTGATAAGAAGTGCGGCAACTACAGACGAATCGACACCGCCTGAAAGGGCTAAAAGCACCTTTTTATCTCCGACCTGCGCGCGAACCTCTTTTATCTGCTCTTCGATAAAAGCATTAGCAAGCTCGGGGGTAGTGATTCTTTGCATACTGTCGGGTCTGACATTAGAACTCATAATACTTCCTCCGTTTTCAACTTTTTATAATACATAATTATATTATAAGTATTATCTCAAATCAATTATTTTTTTCAAAAAATCGACAGGTCAGTATGAAAAAATTTTTGTACAGATTACATAATCGCCGAGAGCATTAAAAGCTCGCGTATCTGTTTATAAATTTTGGCGTAATCTTCAAGCGGCAGAGGGTTTTCTCCGCGGCCGACTTCTACCGTAAAGGCGGGGCGGTCAAATTCCTTTATGAACCAGTCCTTAAAGCCTCCGCCTACGGCAAGACCCTCGGGCTCGCTGAGCGCATAGCCTGAGGATGCCGACATTATTTCAGCCATA
>JAZNTG010000039.1:0-14019 GCA_045591645.1 Acutalibacteraceae bacterium
ATCACCGCTATGACAGGCGACGGTGTAAACGATGCTCCCTCTATCAAATCTGCTGATATAGGTGTCGGTATGGGTATTACAGGTACCGATGTTACAAAGAACGTTGCTGATATGGTGCTTGCCGATGATAACTTTGCAACCATTGTTGCCGCTGTCGGCGAGGGCAGAAAGATATACGACAATATCCGTAAGGCTATTCAGTTCCTCCTCGCTTCAAATATGAGTGAGGTGCTTGGCGTATTTGGCGCATCCCTTATGGGCTTTACACTTCTTAACCCTGTTCATCTTCTCTTTATAAACCTAGTTACCGACTGCTTCCCCGCTCTTGCACTCGGAATGGAAAAGGCTGAACCCGATACTATGAAGCGTCCTCCGCGCGATTCCAAGGAAGGAATCTTTTCAGGCGGTCTCGGTGTTGATGTCGTTTATCAGGGAGTTCTGGTCACCGTTATTACCATAATCTCTTATTTTATCGGTTATTACTTTGAGTTTAGAAAGTTCGGAATACCCACCACCTCTGACCACGGTATGACAATGGCATTCCTTACGATGAGTATGTGTGAGATCTTCCACTCCTTTAACCTGCGTTCGCAGAGAAAGAGCGTATTCTCGCTTAAGTCTCACAACAAGGTGCTTTGGCTTGCAATGCTCGGAAGCCTCATACTCACCACCGCAGTGCTTGAGGTTCCGTTCTTAGCAAATGCGTTTGGCTTTGTTTCCATCGGTTGGACCGAATATGCTATAGCTATCGCACTGGCAGTTTTAGTAATTCCCATAGTTGAAATAGTAAAGCTTATTCAACGTAGCATCGCAAAAGCGAAGAATAAATAATGCAGTATAAGAAAGCTCCTCATTCCCAACGGAATGAGGAGCTTGTCTTTTAAATCTTTAAATTACAAAGAAGGTGCAGGTGCCGGGTGCAAGTTCCACCTTGCCTGCCTTTTCTAGTTCTCCCTCAAGCTCGGGAAGCTCATCATTCTCACCGAGGACGAGGGGCTTGCCATTTAAGGTCATCACGCGGCTGCGAAGCTTTCCGTTGCCATAAAGCGTATAACGCAAAGCGTCAGCTGGAAGCTCGACAGTCGTTACATCTTCGGAATTATTTATAATGAGATATACATATCCGTCCTTGCCGTCTTTTCTTGAGTGGCAGTAAATATGTCTACCTTCTTCTACCGGGATACCCGTATCATATGCGGTATTGCCCATAAGTCTGTTCCAGAGAAGAACCGCGAAATAATTCGGTCTCGGCTCAAAGGTACCGTGTTCAAGGTATCCGTAGGCGGAAGATGCAAGTGTGTTATGGAAGATAATTCCGTCGGTTACGGTACAGAATTCTCCAAGCTCATTCAAGGTTCTTGGAACATCGAGGTAGGTTGGAGCCCAAGTGTTTCCTCCGCAGCCTGCATCACCCGATTCGGTTACCCACATTTGTCCGTTCGGAACATAGCGGTCACGGCGCGCAACATACTGACGCGCGCAGTTTGCGGCAACACCGAGGTATTTATCAGTAAGGCAAGCTTCAACGGGCCAATGTCCACCCATTGCGGCTCCGCGTTCTGAAACGCCGTTGTAATAGTGATAGCTGAAAACATCCATCTTGACCTTGTTTTCGCCGAGAAGATCCTCTGTAGTCACCATTTCGAGCGCAGACGCGATTCCGCCGCCCGCCTGATCCATTCCGATGCCGAACATATCGATATCACCTACGGTGCAGGGACCAACGAAAAGACAGTCGGGATAATTTTCACGAAGCCAAGCGCCGAAAATATCGTGATCGCGTGCGTGGTCAGCAGCGGTGTATCCATAGGGGAGTCCTGACATCGCCATCATATTAGGCTCGTTTGTAAACTCTGCGGCAGATATCGGCACGCCATACTCTTTACTGAAGCCAAAAAGCAGCTCTACCTGATCGAGTGGGAACGGCTCATTAGCCTTATGAATGCCTGGGCAGTTTGCTACCGATACGAGCAGCTTGCCGCCGATATGCTTCACAAATTCCAGAACTCCTATCCACTGCTCCTTTGTAAGCAAATTCTGAAATCCCTCGGGGACCTTGCCACCCGTGTGACCGTCAAAATCATAGTAGGTCTTGTTTGCCCATGTACCTGATACGCGTACCCAAGCGGTACCGAGCTCCTTTGCAAGCTTACGGAGTCGGGGGTTATAGAGGTTGATCGGGTCGTACCACTGCTGAAGATTACCCATATCTCGCCAATCGGAAATTACGGGGAACTCTTCAGTTCCGTCTACCTGAGCATCGGTATAAGCCTTCCAGAAGGTGCCGCCCGTAACCTCGGTCATCTCTACATTGTATGAAACGAGGCAGGGATCAATGGTGCGGAGTGATTTTAGCTTTGTGGTGTCAAGTTTTACAAACTGAGCCATAAAAATCTCCTTAATTTTAGAAATAATACTTCAAATATAATTATACCCGTTAATATTTTCTTTGTCAACGAAACGAGCCGAACTCTTTTTGAGTTCGGCTCTGAATTTTATTTATACTTGCCAAGTTCCCTTTTTAAAGGTATAGCAAGCGGCATAATTAAGATTGCCGCCAGAAGATTACCGATACAGTGTAGCGCATCCCAAGGAAGCCCTGCAATTATCCACGCGATCATACCGTCGAGGTCTAGACCGAAAGCAAACGCCTGAAAAGGCGCATACAGCGTTCCGTAAAGCAGTCCGTGAAGTCCGCAGACTACAATATACACCACCGTCGCTACGGGATATGACATATTTTTCGGGAGCAACATAACTGCTGCCCAAAGAACCGTCCATATATATAGATACGGTGCCCACCAAAGATTAAAACCTGCGTATAATCCTGTCAGAAAAACAAAAGTATAGATAGGTATAAGCGCTTTTACCCTGAAAACGACCGTGAAGAGGGTTATAAACATTGCCAGCAGGTGTATGTTAGGCAAAAATTCCATAAGAATCTTTGAAACATACATAACAACTCCAAGCAGTGGCAAAAGCACCATTTCCCAAAGCTTCAGTTTCATTATTTTGATACTTTAAATCCGTAGATCTTACCCGTTTCTATGTTAGTCTGGTCAACACCTGTCGCAGCATACCCGCCGTCAATATAGAATGCCCAATAGGTTTGATCTACGTTATAATCAGCAACTATGCCGTTCACCTTGGTAACGTAAAGTCCGTACTGTCCCTCTTCTCCCTCGATAAGCCCTGTATCCTGAAGAGCATCGCCGACAACAGTCTTGTCAGTGCAGACGGTAAACTCGGTGACATTGCCGTCCTTATCGGTAACGGTAAATGCAAACTCGGTAGCGCCCTCGCCGACCTTTCGAGGTCCACTTTCTTTTGAAGAGGTATCGGTAACAGGTGCCTCGATAGAGGATGTATCGGACGAAGAGTCCGCGGTATCATTTGTACAAGCCGTCATCGTAATGCTAAGTGCCGCAACAAGCATAAGACAAAGAAGACTTGACAAAATAGGTTTGATCGTTTTTGTCAATTTCATTTTATTTTCTCCTTTAAGTTTTTTGGGGACACGAAAAAATCGGCGCTCGCGATCTCTGTTTTATGCTCAGATATCTGTCCTTCTCAGAACTCGGGTATTTCGACTGCGGCAGACGATTTTCTGTCTTCTCAGGTATTACCCAATGACCTTTCATCCTTTGCGGCAAAGGATATAAGAAAACCGCTCTTTATCTGCCTCACGGCGACGGGCTCGTTCAGGATTTTCACCTGATTCCCCTTATTCCGACATTGATTTTAACATTAAATTAAAGCCTTGTCAATGGACAGCTTTAATATGTGCTACGCAACATTGTGAGCCTAAAAACAGTAAATTTTAACCTTTTTTCGGGACGGCAATATAATATAAAGGACACGTACTATTTAATACAAACAAATGTGGTGATATATTGCAAACAGAGATCATAACGGGTATACTGATCCCCTTTTTCGGAACTGCGCTGGGCTCTGCGTCCGTATTTGTTATAAACAGTAAAATAAAAGCCTCCCTAACTAAATTTCTCTCAGGATTTGCGGCGGGAGTTATGGTAGCAGCTTCTGTATGGAGTCTGCTTATTCCTGCCCTTGAAGGCTCACAAAAGCTCGGCGTACTGGCTTTTCTGCCCGCAGCAGTAGGCTTTCTCAGCGGTGTTATTGCGCTTATACTGACCGACCGCTTTATTCCGCTTTATAAATTCTGCAGTCAGACAGGCATTCATTCAAATCGCTCTGCTATGCTGATACTCGCAGTGACCGCTCATAATCTTCCCGAGGGAATAGCGGTCGGCGCCGTATACTCGGGTCTTATTACAGGTAACAGCGATATCTCTCTGGCAGGCGCTTTAGCTCTTTCTATCGGAATAGGGCTTCAGAATTTCCCTGAGGGCGCAATAATTTCTATGCCGCTGTGCTCTTCGGGTATGAAAAAAGGCAAAGCATTTATTATAGGCACGCTTTCGGGAATAGTTGAACCGCTTGGTGCGGTTCTTGCCTTTGCGGCGGCGGGATATCTGTCTATTCTTCCGTTTCTTCTCAGTTTTGCGGCGGGTGCTATGGTCTATGTAGTGGTTCAGGAGCTGATACCCGAGATCAGCGAGGGCGGACCGTCTGTAAAAGGGATAATATCCTTTACCTTAGGCTTTCTTCTTATGATGATATTGGATGTAGCATTGGGGTAGAGGCAGTTGACAGTGAGCAGTGGTCAGTAAAAAATAAAGAGATATCATTACGATATCTCTTTATTTTTATAGTACAGTTTTAATACAGATTGCAATATCCTTGAAGAGTCCCGCAGACCTTGTATAATCAAGATTATACTTCATCTTTTCGGGCAATACATACTTTATATATGCCTCATCGACGCTAATTCCCTTATCGGTAAGCTCCTTCATAAGGGTATCCTCATCCTTATAATTAATGCTTGCGGTAGAGGTGATGCCCGCGGGTAAAAGCAAGGTGGCTTTCATATCATCGGTATATGCGTCCACATACTTTTTTACCTCGGGCCGTGTTCCCACAAAGCTCATCTGTCCGAGAAAGACATTAAAAAGCTGCGGTATTTCATCAAGACGCGAGTGTCGTATTTTAGCTCCGACCCTAGTAATTCTCGAATCCCCCGCTACGGTAACGAGCGAGCCTATTTTATCGGCATTTGTGACCATTGTTCTAAACTTGAAAATTCTGAAAGGTCTATTGTACCGAGTGATCCTTTCACTGCGATAAAACACAGGACCCTCAGAATCGCATTTTATCCATATTGCCAGCACAAGCATTACGGGACTTAAAAGAACAATAAGGACCGCTGATGCCACAATATCGAAGCAACGCTTTAAAAAAAGAGAGAAGCCTTTTTTTTGCAGTATATTATAATAATCTCTTACCGCGTCACATTTAAGCTCGGGCGGTAGCTTTTCCCACTTAACCATTAGTTTTCTCCGACTATTCTGACGAAATTTTCAATGATATAATCGACCTGCTCATCAGTCAGTTTAGAATAAAGCGGCAGCGTGATCTCATTCTGATACTGCGCAAAAGCGTTGGGATAATCTTTGATATCAAATCCTATATTCTTATAAGCAGTCAGCATCGGAAGAGGCTTATAGTGAACATTGCAGGCAATTCCCGCCTCTGCCATTTTTACAATTATCTCGTTACGCTTGGCTACATCTGCGCCGTCAACTCTGACAAGATAAAGATGTCCGCTGGAACAATGATGGGAATCCTTATGATTTAAAAGCTTTACACCGAGCTTTGAAAAAGCAGTATTATACTTTTCAATTATCTCATGGCGGCGGGCGAGCATACCGTCATAACGTTTCATCTGCGCCAAACCGATAGATGCCATTATATCGGTCATATTACACTTGTAGTAAGCGCCGACGATATCATACTCCCACGCACCGAGCTGACTTTTGCTGAGAGCAGATTTTGTCTGACCGTGAAGGGAGAGCACCTGATAATGCTTATACAGAGCCTCATCATCAAGACCGAGCCTTGGATTCCAGGTTGCGGCACCGCCCTCGGCGGTAGTGAGATTCTTTACCGCGTGAAAGCTAAAGCTTGTAAAGTCAGCGATAGTGCCAGCTTTTTTATCCCCGCGCTTTGCACCAAAGCCGTGAGCACAGTCACAGATAACGATAACTCTTCCGAACTTCTCCTGAAGCTCGTTTGTAGGCTTAAACAATGCTTTTTTAGCGTTTACCACTGAGAATATCTTATCATAATCACATACTATTCCCGCGATATCTACAGGAATAACAGCCTTGGTCCTTTCGGTTATGGCATCTGCCATCTTATTATAATCCATCTCAAAGCTGTCGGGTGCCACATCCACCATAACGGGAGTAGCCCCAACGTGGCAGATAACGCTGCAACTCGCAGTGTATGTGTATGCAGGTACGATGACCTCGTCACCCTCGCCTATTCCGAGCACACGGAGTGTCAGCTCCAAAGCGGCGGTTGCGGAATTAAGGCAGACCGAACGTGTAGTCCCGCAATACTCAGATATCTGTCTTTCAAACTCCTGAGTCTTGGGGCCTGTGGTAATCCAGCCTGACAGTACGGTTTCATAAACTTGTCTTGCTTCGCTCTCAGACATATCCGGAGGAGAAAACGGAATATTCATTAAAATCCTCTCACTTTTCAGTATTCTGTGGCTTATAGGTAGGAACTATTTCGGCAACTATTTGCTTCATATCCTCAACTTCTTCCTTATAAGCTATTTCAAGACGAGCCAACTGTTCTTTAAACTTTTCATCATCCATTTCTATAGGTTTTCCTATATGAATGAGCTTGTTGGCGGTCTCCTGAAGACCTTCTTCGTCCATAAGAAGCTCCTCATACAGCTTTTCACCGGGACGAAGACCTGTATATACAACTTTAATGTCAACATCAGGCTCAAAACCCGAAAGTCTTATAAGATTGCGCGCCATAGTATCTATCTTAACGGGGGCGCCCATATCAAGAATAAATATCTCTCCGCCGCGCGCATAATAGCCTGCCTGAAGCACTAGGGAGACTGCTTCGGGTATGGTCATAAAGTAACGGATTATCTCGGGATGAGTGACCGTTACAGGGCCTCCCTGTTCTATTTGATTTTGGAATAGCGGAATAACACTTCCGTTACTACCCAGCACATTTCCAAAACGAACGGCGACAAACTCGGTCTGGCTCTCGCGGTTCATCATCTGAACAACCATTTCGCAAAGTCGCTTGGATGCACCCATTATATTAGTCGGATTTACAGCCTTATCGGTTGATATAAGAACAAATTTCTTTACACCGTACTGAGCAGCCGCCTTTGCCATTTTATATGTGCCAAAGACGTTATTCTTGACGGCTTCATTCGGACTCTCCTCCATAAGCGGAACATGCTTATGGGCAGCTGCGTGGAAGACTATATCAGGATGATATTTACCGAGCACCTTGTCGAGTCTTGCGGTATTTCTTACAGAGCCTATAAGTGTTACAAGGTTAAGCTCGGGATACTGACGCTGAAGCTCCTGCTGAATAGCGTATGCATTGTTTTCATAGATATCAAAAATTATCAGCATAGCAGGATTGCTCTTGGCTATCTGACGGCAAAGCTCACTTCCTATGGAGCCTCCTCCGCCTGTGACCATTATTACCTTACCCGAAACATAACCGAGTATCTCGTCGGTATTTACCTTTATAGGATCGCGTCCGAGAAGGTCAAGCACATCGACCTTACGAAGTTTACTGACTGTGACCTCTTCATTAAGAAACTGATACATTCCCGGTACAACCTGCACCTTACAGGCAGTCTGACTGCAGATATGAAGAATGTCTTTTTTGTTCTGCGCATCGATACTTGGTATAGCAAAGATTATCTTATTGATATTATACTTTTTAACTGCCTCAGGAATATAATCGCGGTTACCTACAACGGGTATTCCGAGAAGACTCTTACCGATCTTGCCGTGAGCGTCATCGATTATACAGCGGAGCTTATTTTTAGCGAGAAATGAACTCGTCTTAAACTCGGTCACGAGCGATTTGCCCGCTTCTCCTGCACCGATTATCATTACATTATCTCTGACACCGACCGTTACCATCTCTTCAAAATTAGCAGTTATTATCCTTATAGTACGGTAGGAAAAGCGTATAACTACAGTAAAGAAAAAGCTAAGCAATGTACCAAACACATAATAGGATTTAGGCATATCAAGATCAGATGCCTTCACATGTACAAAGCCTATGATGATAAGCACTGCATATGACAATAATATTCGGAAAAACTCTTCTACACTGACATAACTCCAGATACGGTTATACAGCTTGAAAACTGCGAAAACCGCTACCGCCATTATGCACCAAATGAGAATAGTTTCCGAAAAAGTGATGATGTACTTATGGTCTATCTCAGATACGCTGAAGTCGTGACGAATCCAAAGTGCAAGAAAAAAAGCCGTCGCAATACTTATCATATCGAGGAGTACAATTACAATTATTTTTCGTATACTGTCAATATCAAGTTTATTAATATATTTCTTCATATATTCAACACAACCTATCGCAAACGGGATCGTATACTAACGTTGCCGTCAAAAGAACATAATATTCCACGCTGATATTATGTCATTATTCTACCATATATAACTATTTTTTGCAAGATACAAATAGTATATACAAAAAACTATAATCTACGTCCTAATAATACTCGGCATTATACCTTTATCGGTCAAATCTACTATTGCGTAGCTTGTATACCCACATCTTCCCGAACAGAGCGAGCCGGGATTCACAAAATACACTCGGTTAGCATATTCTGTTTTAGCGATATGTGTATGGCCGTAAAGCACAATATCTGCCGACTGTCTTTTTGCTTCCTCATAAAGACTTTCCATACCGAGCTTTACACTGTATGTATGGCCGTGGGTGAAGAATATGCGCTTGCCGTAGAGGAGCACAGTATCTGCAGACTTGTATTTTGTATATCCGTCGCAATTTCCCTCAACTATATGAAAGCTCCTGTTGCTGTAGATATAGGTCAGATCTTCTATGTCCCTGATACAGTCCCCCAAAAAGAAAATATGCTGTATTTCCGGATGAGCGTCTATCGCTTTTTCTATTTCGCCTGTTCTCCCGTGAGAATCCGATATTACAAGAATGTGCATATTTTTCTCCATTCATACTTAAAAAATATAATTCATATTATATATTGCATTATACTTCATTTAAGTGGTGATTTCAATGAACAATAACGACATTAACAACTTACTGAAAAACTCCGATCCCGCATCGCTTATGTCAAAGCTCGGCAAGGAAGAAATGCAGCTGTTTAATTCTCTTCTGAAGGATAGCGAAGCAAGAGAAAAATTTCTATCCTCCGATGAAGCACAAAAACTTTTAAAAATGTTGGGAATGTGATACAATGCCCGATCTAACCGAACAACTCTCCTCCATACTGAGCGACCCCGCAGGTATGGAAAAGATAAAAGCTATGGCACAAAGTCTGCTTGGCGGCGAGGCGCGCGATGCTGCACCAAAGCCTATACCTGCGCCTGTGGAAGAAAAGAACAGTGAGCTCGCTGACATTGGTGCTCTGGCAAAAATGGCGCAAATGATAAACAGTCGTGGGGATGATGATAGGGTACGTCTGCTACTCGCACTTCGACCTCATCTCTCCCCTGAAAAGCAACTTCGCGTAGATAAGGCAGTGAAAATGCTGAAGCTTCTCGATCTGGCGCCGATGCTTAGCCGATTGGGAATTTTAGAATTCTGAGGTGATGCAGATGGATGAGCTTTCTCGCGAGGATTTTGAAAGAATGAAACAGAATGCCTCCCAGAGGGTTATGCAAATGCATAAAAGCCGTACGGATATGCCGCCTTTCCCGAGCTTTGTAAAGATACCCGATCGCGCCAATGAACAAAACGAGCCTTCTCCTGCAATGCCGACCGCTGCAAAAAGCGAGCCATTGTCCGCGTCAGACAAACAGCCTAACCGCCGTATAGGCTCACTGATCAAATATATAAATTTGCCCGAAATGATGAAAAACAGCGACGCTATGCTGCTTTTGGGACTTATCCTTTTGTTATCGAGTGAATCGGCGGACGAAAAGCTTATTCTCGCCCTGGCGTACATACTGCTTTGATACATTTGTCAAGCGCAAAATTATTACAATTTTTTAGCTTTTTTGCGTAATTTTTCTCATTATGTAAACATCCATAACCTATAGAGTTATTAACTTTTTCCACCGAGTAATTAACCTTTTAAACTGTGCAAATCGCTATTTTAAGCCAAAATATTCTGAAACAGTGTTAATAACTCGGTTAATAATGTTAAAACCTTAATGTTGATAAATGCATTAAATTAAACATTATGTAAATCTTTATTTAAATTTTGTAATCTGTTATATGACTAATAAAACTATTTACTTAAGCCTTTTTTTGTTGTATAATTTCAACAGTTATCAAAGCGGTTTCTTCTAATTTTTGAGCCTTATTGATAGGATGTGAAATTATGAAATATCGGATACATATTTTAACCTTTATTCTGTGCTTATGTATTACAGCCTGTTCTGTTACGGCTTGCAGCCAAGATGGCAAGCATACCGTATCGGAGATAGCAGATACTCTAAAAAGTTTTTCATCCTCAGAGATAGACTGGAAGCAGCTTGGCGGCGACCAATTATCCTCATATTTCGGGTTTGAAGCTGATATCACAAAGGCTTATACAGCTTATATAAACGGTGCCGAAAATCATTTTGACATAATAATTGCCGCGCAGCCCGTTGACCCGGAGGCTCGCGCTGATATTATAAAAGGACTTACCTTCGCCATGACAACGGCTTCTTCTAACTTTAAATCTGCGAACGAAACAGAGTATAAAAAGATAACATCGGGTCGTATCGTTGAAACGGATGACATACTTATTCTTGTAATTATGGATAACTATGATAAGATAAATGGATATTTTGAAGAGCTTGGTGCAAAGACGCCAAAGGTAAAATAAAACGGTCGGAACATATATGTCCGACCGTTTTGTGTTTTACTTATTATATAATAAAGCCAAAGACGAAGGTCTTTGAAAGGCGAAAGCCTCGCCGTGTCGCAACACGGCAGCTTTATAGATACAATGTTCTCAAACGAAAATTTCATATTTTCAAATGCCATCGGCATTTCGGCGGCGTACCACCGCCGTCGGTTTGAGGTTATTATATCTTAAATCCTCTGTCTTCCAAGAAGCTAAGATCTCTGCCATATCGGCCGCGATCACTTTTGCGCCTTTCAGATCGTGCTCAAGATAGTTTCCGCATTCACTCGGCAGTGTACCGGGGATATCCCCTTCAAAATCCTTTATAAAATCCATAGACTCTTTAACGATCTCTATAGCTCTCGCCTTTGAGATGCCGTCACGGGTAAGAAAATAAAAGCCTGTTCGACACCCCATAGGGCCTACATAGACTATATTCTCTTCCTCCGCGGTATTGCGCGCCCAGGTCGCAAAAAGATGCTCTATAGTATGCGCCGCCGGGACAGGCAGATAGTCTCCTCCGTTCGGCTTTTTCATACGGATATCATAGGTGATAATGTCACCGTCTATGCGTGATATGTACATACCCTTTTGCAGGGTATCGTGATTAACGGTAAAGCTTGCGATCTGTTTCATAAACTCTCCTAAAATTTTGGCACTCATTAAATTTAATTATACCATATAAAGAAATTATTGTAAAGTGTAAGATTTTTTGAATGTTTTTCACAAATTTTATCAACTTTTGCTTGACAAATTGTGAATTATGTGGTATATTAAAGACACAGAAGAAAGACCTAAGAAAAATCTTGGAAAGGAAAGGACTGATACCCATGACCTGGGAAATCGAACCGAACTTAAAACTTAGAATCTAAAAGAAAGTGGTGAGTCCAAAGTTCTATTAAGTCCTTAAATCGACGTTAAACAATTTATAATAGGTGAGTCCAATGAGATAAGATCATTCTTAAGTGGAATGAAAGGAAAAAGGACCGATGTACAAATAAATTAAGGTAGCTGTAGAAATACAGCTACCTCTCTTTTTATAACATTGATTTTCTAAGCGTTGCGCCATCAAGAGAAGAAAGATATGCCGGCGGGATATCAAAAACAGTCTTACAGCCGTTCATCCCCTCTTTTTTCATTCGGTATGCCGCCCTCGCGTATGCCGCGATAACACTTGCGGTAAACTCGGGATTGGAATCAAGTTTTAAGCTGTATTCGATTATATGCTTATTCTCCTTGTTCCAACCTGTCTTTCCGCTTCGGATGACAAATCCACCGTGAGGAATGCCGGAGTGGTCGCGGTCAAGCTCCTCCTTTGAGATGAAGTGAACTACCGTATCATAATCAGCAAAATAATTCGGCATAGTCTTTATCTCGTTTTCTATTCTCGCCTTGTCTGCACCCTCTGCTGCTACGACAAAGCACTCTCTTAAATGCTTCTCACGCGTAGCAAGCTCAGGCTCATTGCCGCTTCTTACCGCTTCCAGAGCAGCTTCTATCGGAATGGTATACTGCTTGGCATCTACGACTCCGTCAATACGACGAATAGCGTCGGAATGTCCCTGACTGACGCCCTTGCCCCAAAAAGTATAGTCCTTACCTTCGGGCAGAACCGCCGAGGCATACAGTCTGTTAAGCGAGAACATACCCGGATCCCATCCACAAGAAATTACCGCAATATTTCCGCCGCATCTTGCCGCCGCATCGACATTATCGAAATGCTCGGGAATCTTCGCGTGGGTGTCAAAACTGTCAACTACTGTAAAGTCCTTAGCAAATTCGGGAGTCTGTACGGGCAGATCGGTCGCAGAGCCTCCGCAAAGGATAAGAACATCGATCTCACCCTTATGCTTTACCGCGTCTTCCGCAGCGTAAACAGGTACACCCTCGGTCAGGATCCTGACCGAGGCAGGATCTCTGCGTGAAAATACCGCGACAAGCTCCATATCGTCATTCTGTCTGATCGCAGCCTCTATACCGCGTCCTAAGTTGCCGTAACCCATAATTCCAATTCTGATTTTCATATTTATCTCCCTTATTTAAGTTTTACTATTTTAATCAAAAGCATATAAACTCCAAAAGCTTTACCGTTTTCTACGCATATAATAAATTTTACCACCGTAATACGAATTTATCAATATAAATATTGTAAAAAAACAAGTTTTCAGCGAAGCCGTTTTCCCACCTATGTCATTTTAAGCAAAGTAACCGTCCCCTGATTGACTGGATAGATAAAGGCGCGGAATTTCAATACCGCGCCCTTCTAACTTTTACGGAAACTATCTTATTAAACCTTTCTATTTTAATTCTTTGTTCGATTTTTGACATTTTCTCCTCATTCAAAAGCTCAAGCAAAAGATCATTTGGTGTTATGCCGTAGTTTTCGCCCCAAAAAGCGATCAAATCCTGAAGCAGAGGGCCTGTGCCCTTACTTTCGGCGTGCTGATAACAGCCAAGGCTGCATCCTACACCGTCTGCAACATTTTCCTGTGTCAATTTATAATACTTTCGTAGGAACCTTATGTTTTTTCTGAAAATTTCCCATCTATCACTGTTCACTGCATCAGACATTTTTCTTGCCCCCAAAAATAAAAAAGCGCACCCCGAGGGGCGCGCCGAAAAAGTGTTTCCCTCGGTTTCGCTACCACACTACACCGATAAATATCCGCAAGGGAATAAAGAGAGAACACCTTTTACCAAGGTAGTATCTCCCCTTACGGATATAAACATTTATCGTATATTAAAATTGTAGTGTGGTATGTTGATATTTTACCACATTTAGAAGACAATTGCAATAAAAAAGCGTATGGCGAAGCCATACCTTTCCCTTTGCCCTAATAAAAACAAGCCCCGATATAAATCGGAGCTTGTAAATTTGCAAAAACCAATTAACGTTTGCTGAACTGGGGTGCGCGACGAGCTGCTTTGAGTCCGTACTTCTTTCTTTCCTTCATTCTCGGGTCACGAGTGAGGAGTCCTGCCTTCTTGAGGGTAGAACGAAGTTCCTCGTCATACTGGAGAAGTGCGCGGGAAATACCGTG
>JAZNTG010000040.1:0-12782 GCA_045591645.1 Acutalibacteraceae bacterium
CTGAACCTCTTCGTCAGAGACAGCGGGAGCGGTTCTGTCAACCTTTAATCCCTTATACTCACCAAGCTCTACCTCAGGCTCAACGATAACAGTGACCTTCATTTCAGCGCCCTCTGCCTTGCTGACAGAAGTAACATCGGTCTTTTCTACGTCAACGAGGACAAGACCGGCCTCTTCTACAGCACCGAGAAGAACGCCTTCATAAAGCATATTGAGCGCATCGTCAAAGAAAACCGCCTCTCCGTAAAGCTTTTCTACCATATGAAGAGGAGCCTTACCCTTTCTGAAGCCCTTGATAGCTATGTTCTTTGCTTCCTTCTTGTAGACGGCCTTTATAGCGTCGCAAAAAGACTCTGCATCGATGCTGATCTCGAGCTCGTACTTGTTAGTTTCAATTTTGTTTGAAGCTTTTAAACTCATTTTTTATACCTCCGAAATTTGATTTATCAGTCCGGACAGCCAATGCTTCTTCCGTCTATAGATAAACCATTTAACATACAAAAATGATTATAACATAACAGTGCAAATTTTTCCACACTTTTTTTAAAAATATTTTCAAACAATAAGTTGGGGGGTAAAATCGATACAATCACAGGACAAAAGCTTCATTTTTATGCCGTCATATTCGCTGACTGCACGGTTAAAACCCTTTCCGTGGATATGACCGTGATAAATGCTCTTGATGCCATATTCTTTTAAAACAGCTAACAGCTCTTCGCATTTTTCATCCCCGTAAACAGGTGGATAGTGAAAGAAAACAAGCGGTTCGAGTCCGCTTTCCTTCGCAGCCAAGAGCGAGCGCGTCAATCTGCCGACCTCTCGGGCAATTATTTTTTTGTCTGCCTCTTTGCCCTCTAAAAGCCAGCCGCGGGTGCCGCATATAGCGTAGTTTTCGGCTATAATGCAGTTGTTATAAACAAACTCGATACCTGTGATATTGTTATCCTCAAAAAATTTGAGATTTTTCTTCATAGTCATCCACCAAAGATCGTGGTTGCCTTTTAGAAGTATTTTTTTACCCGGTAAACTTTGCAAAAATTTAAAATCAGGCAGGGCTTCTTCTATTTTGAGTGCCCAGGAAAGATCTCCGGGCAGAACGACCGTATCACTTTCTTTAACAAGTCTTGTCCAATTGGCGCGAAGCCGTTCAACGTGGTTGTCCCATCCGAAAATATCCATCGGCTTATCTGTACCGAGGGATAAATGAAGATCGGATATTCCAAAAATACTCAAAATCTTTCACCCTTTCTTTTTACATAATGTTTAGCTCTTTGCGCAAAATAATACCGTCCGAATTTTCGGAATACTATTTTGGAGGAATTTTAAAATGGACTGTAAAACAAACAACTGTACTCCCGGTGAGGTCATCTCGGGAATTCGCTGTGACGTCGTAAACTGCACCTATCACAAAGAGGGAGATAAGTGTCAGGCAGGCTCTATCCAGGTGGGTCACGGTCCCTGCTCTTCCTGCAGCGACACCGCTTGTGAGACATTTAAGCCGAAGAATTAGTTTTCTAAAAATGCCCACCTCTACGGTGGGCATTTTTTATTAAATTCCCAAATGCTTCAGTACGACCTCTCGCATACCGTCCTTTTCGCAGACATTAGAGAAACGAAGCTCCGCATTCTCTAATGCGGAAAGCGGCACAGGGATAGCTGTATCAGTCGTTGCCGACAGTTTTCTCACTGTCTCAAATTCATCGTCAGAAGCCTTTTCGCCTATTGCCTCAAGCACGCTTTTTGCAAACTTGTAGGGAGAAGCAGTAGAGGCGATAACAGTAGGTCTATTGTCCCCTGTCTTTGCCTTATAATCGTTATAAACACCTACTGCAACAGCGGTGTGGGTATCGATTAGATAGCCGTATTTATCCATAGTTTCCTTAATGGTAGCGTAGGTTTTCTCCTCGCTGCAGCAGCCGCCGTAGAACAGATCCTTTATCTTAGAAAGGGTATCTGCGTCAACGGTATACTTGCCCGATTCTTTAAGCTCATTCATCCAACCTGCGACCTTTTTATCATCTCGGCATGTCAGCTCGGACAGCATTCTTTCAAGGTTAGAGGATATAAGGATATCCATAGAGGGAGAAACGGTAGTATAGAAATTTCTGTTTCTGTCATATGTACCGTTGGCTAAAAAGTCGGTAAGAACATTGTTTGAGTTGGAAGCGCAGATAAGCTTTCTTATCGGCACGCCCATCTGCTTCGCATAGTAAGCGGCAAGGATATTACCGAAGTTTCCTGTGGGAACGACCACGTTAAAGCCGTCAGCAAGATACTCCTCGCCTTTCTTAAGAAGGTCACAGTAAGCGGATATGTAGTAGATTATCTGCGGCGCGAGTCTGCCCCAGTTAATTGAGTTCGCGCTTGAAAATTGCATATTGTTATCACCGAGTATCTGCTTAGTTTCATCATCGGTGAAGATGGTCTTAACACCTGTCTGAGCGTCGTCGAAGTTTCCGTTTATAGCGCATACATATACATTGTTACCCTTCTGGGTGTTCATCTGAAGCTGCTGCATCGGACTGACGCCGTCATTGGGATAAAACACAATTATCTCGGTATCGGGAACATCACAGAAGCCCTCTAAGGCAGCCTTGCCTGTATCACCCGAGGTAGCGACAAGAATGACCGTCTTTTTACCGCCGCCAACCTTCTTTGCAGAAGTGGTAAGAAGATACGGCAGTATCTGAAGCGCGAGGTCCTTAAACGCGCAGGTAGGACCGTGCCAAAGCTCTAATATATGAGTGTTATCGTCGAGAGTCTTTAAGGGCGCTGGCTTGTCCTCATCGAAATTGCCGAGATAGGCGCCGCGGGCGCAGTAGTCGATCTCCTCTGCGGTAAAATCGGTAAGATAGAGAGAGAGGATATACTTTGCTCTCTCTACGTAATTCATTTCACAAAGCTTTGTAAAGTCGGCTCTGCTGAATGTGGGGATACACTCGGGCACAAAAAGTCCGCCCTCTTTTGATATTCCATGTGCAATAGCCGATGCGGCTGTAGTCTCTGCTTTAGTGTCTCTTGTGCTAATGTAACGCATAACTGCCTCCAAAATTTTATCTTCCTATTATTTTATAACATATTGCTCTGCTTGTCAAAAAGTTTTTCATAAAAATTGTATGCGTTTTTGAAAAATATTTTGTCACATATGTCACTGTCCCCGATACGCTCGCTCAAAAAGTCATAGAGCTTCGCTATATCTTTGGTTTCCCTGAGCCTTTCATCCATATCTGCGCCGTCAAGGTCGGAGCCTATCGCAACAGAGTTTCCAAGTCCTAGATCGAGCATATGCTCAATATGTAAATAAATATTTTCAAAAACATCTCCGTTGCCTAAAAAAGCGGGATAGAAATTTATTCCGACTATCCCTTTTTTGTCCCTTATAAGTCTCAATGCATCGTCAGTAAGGTTTCTTTTATGGAAACATATAGCTCGGGCGTTCGAATGGGATGCGAGGACTGCATCCGCTCGGTCTATGGCCGCATAAAAACTTTTATCGTTAAGGTGGGAAACGTCCAGAGCCATACAAAGTTCATTCATTATTCTTATAGTATCTATACCTTTTTTAGTCAGTCCGCTGATACCGTGTGCTCCGCCTGCAAGGCTGTTATCATTGTTCCAGCTCAGCATAACCGAGGATATTCCGTCATTTTTTATCGAATAAAGTCGGCTCAGATCCCGCTCAAAAGCAGATCCGCCCTCTAAAGACAATAGGACGGTTTTGTCCATATCAAGTCGGTTTACAGGTATTTTTATATCCTCACAAAACTGTGACAGGATAGTTCTGTAGGCGGTATACGGGTTATATATCCCTTCCCTCAGCCAGACAGAGCACACCTGCACCTGACGGGAAAATGCTTCGGGAAAGGTTACTGCGCTTTTCTTATTTTCGAAAAGCTGGGACGGCATATCCGAATGCAGATCAAAAAGGCAAGGGATTGTCTAACACCTCTTCATTGAACGCGTTGCGTATATAGTTGAGAGAGGTATGAAGCTGACCGTTTTCGTCTATGTAATATACAACTTCGGCAATATCGAAACGGTAGTTTACACTGACCCTAAGCTTGGCTAAATAATCCTTTGCGGTAAGTACTATCTTTTTCTGCTTAGAACGGCTTACGGCACCGACAGGGGTTATGGGAGACTCTTGCTCGCGGGTCTTTACCTCTATAAAGAATATATATTCCCCTTTTTCGGCAACTATGTCGATCTCACCATATTTTGAGTGATAATTTCTTCGCACGATAAGACAGCCTTGCTTTTTAAGAAAATTGGATACCATATCCTCGCCGAGCTTTCCAATCTCTAAAGTTTTGCTCATTTTATCTTCTTTAGAAAGGACGGACGGTGGTGTTTACAGGGTCCGTACTGCTTTATAGCGTCGATATGAGCTTTCGTGCCGTAGCCCTTGTGGGCGGCAAAGCCATACTCGGGGAATTCCTTATCGTATTCTAAAATGAGGCGGTCACGTGTCACCTTGGCAAGTATCGATGCGGCGGCGATAGAGGCTGATTTTGAGTCGCCCTTTACAACAGTTTCGCAGTCAATCTTTATGTCCTTCGGCACTCGGTTTCCGTCAATAAGAGCATAGTCGGCAGATAACTGCAGTCCCTCTATCGCTCTGTTCATAGCAAGATATGTAGCGTTGAGTATATTGAGCTGTTCTATCTCCTCGACACTGGCAAAAGCGACCGACCAAGCGAGAGCCTGCTCCTTTATTACACCATAAAGTGCTTCGCGCCTTTTCTCGGACAGCTTTTTAGAGTCATTTACGCCCTCTATCATCACGCCTGTTGGCAGTATCACAGCGGCGGCGCAAACGGGCCCCATAAGAGGACCCCTGCCCGCCTCATCTACTCCGCAAACGGCGGTATAGCCTTTTATGCGAGCGGCATTTTCAAGCTCTAAATCAGGCATTGTCTTTCACCTTTTCTAATGTTATCTTACCTATTTTACAGTTACGGTATTCTTCTAGTAGCATAGCCGACGCACGCTCGGTATCGGTCTCGCCTCCGCGAATGACCATTCCGCGCTTTTTGCCTATGGCGCAAAGCAGATCATATGTGTCCATATCGAAGTCGGTCACCTTATAGCGCTCGCTTAAAAGCTCAGGGTAGTTTGCTGACAGCACCTCCAAAAGACGGACTGCAAGTAATTCTATATCTACGACCGCATCCTTTACGGCACCCGTAAAGGCAAGTCTCTCTCCTACTGTCTGATCCTCAAATTTGGGCCATAAAACGCCGGGGGTATCAAGCAGCTCGAGTTGTTTATCGATAGTTACCCACTGATTTCCTCGGGTGACGCCGGGACGGTTTTCAGCCTTTACGCGGCTGTTACCCGCGATACGGTTTATGAAGGTAGATTTACCGACATTCGGGATACCGACTACCATCACGCGAAGCGGCTTTCCGACCATTCCTTTTGCCTTATACTGCTCTAATTTGTCGGCTAAAATCTCCTTGACCTTATCCTTAAAGTTATTAACGCCCTTTCCCGTTTTACAGTCAACAGGAATTGCGGGAATGCCCTGTTTTTTATAATGATCTATCCAACGGGCAGTCTCACGCGGGTCTGCCATATCACATTTATTAAGCAAAATCAGCAGAGGCTTATCTTTTATTAAACCCGCCAGATCCGGATTTCGGCTGCTGACGGGTATTCTGGCGTCTACTATTTCAGCCACCGCGTCAATAATGTGCAGCGACTCTTCTATCTTTCTTTTAGTACGGGTCATATGACCCGGAAACCACTGAATATTCTGTGTTTCACTCATGATTAATCAGCTTCTCCTTCAGGTGATTTGATCGTACCCATTCTGTCAAAGGGAAATATTCTCATCACAGCTTTGCCGAGGATATATTTCTCGTTCACAAGTCCGTCTTCGCCTATCTCGGTAAATCTACTGTCCTTGGAGTCGTTTCGGTTATCACCCAGCACGAACACATAACCTTCTTCAACATATATCGGGAACTCGACATCCGCCTTCATATTAGTAGGGGTCTTTGTGTAGGGTTCATTCAGCTCTACCATATCACCTAGGTTGTAGCCTACATACACCTTACCCGTTTTAAAATCAATATCCACATACTGTCCGCCTGTAGCAATAACGCGCTTGATTATAGGTTCGGCAACAGTATTCGAGCCCTTTGCATTGTTGTTCGCATTTCGCGAAACAACTATTACATCGCCATATTTCGGCTTGTAAAAAATATCGGTGATAATTATTTTCTCTCCGCTATAGAAGGTATTTTGCATAGAGTCGCCCACGATAGTTACTATGCGAAAAAGGAAGGTAAAAATTATTACAACGGCAACCATAGAGGTTATGATAATATCAAGCCAATCAAACAACTCCTTTGTCAAGCTCTGCTTCTTTTTGCCGTTTTCTGGCTCTACAGTCTGCTCTTCAAATTCGGTCAGATAGTCCACTTAGGGCTCACTCCTTTGCATAAGTTTCTTTAAATTAAAGCAAAAAGGGAGACAGTGCATTTCTGTCTCCCCTCGCTTAATCGGTTATTATACGGTTTCGCGAACTTTTGCAGCCTTACCGACGCGGTCACGGAGATAATAGAGCTTAGCTCTGCGTACGCGGCCGTCTCTGACTGTTTCAACCTTGGCAACATTCGGAGAATGTACAGGGAATACGCGCTCTACACCTACACCGTAGGAAACACGTCTTACGGTAAAGGTCTCTGCAATACCGCTGTTATTCTTAGCGATAACGGTACCCTCAAATACCTGAATTCTCTCTCTCTCGCCCTCACGGATCTTAACGTGAACGCGAACGGTCGAACCGATCTTGATTACAGGAACTTCTTCCTTCATCATGCCTGCTGTTAAATTCTTTACAGCATCTGTCATAGTGATTTTCCTCCCTAATTGTTTCAGACGTTCTTGCACTAAAATAATACAGAGGACCGCCCGCTTTAATGTCGAATTTTCGGCATCAAACCCACCCGTAAGGATCGGGTGTAATCAAATGCTCAAATATATTACCACAAAAAATGCCAAAATGCAAGTATTATTTTAAAAAGTTAAAATTTCTCGTAAAATTGCAATTTAGTTATTGTTTATTATATCATTTTATAGTATACTTATTAAGTATATAAGGGGTGTTATTTTTGTCTGAGATATGTTACCTTGATAATAGCGCTACTACCAAGCCCTGTAAAGAGGCTGTTGAAGCGATAAATATAGCTTTAATACAAAATTGGGGTAATCCGTCTTCCCTTTACTCTCTCGGTATGGACGCTGAACAGGCGGTGCTCTCCTGCAAGGAAGTTGTTGCAAGGAAGCTCTCCTGCAGAGCAGATGAGATATACTTTACGGGAAGTGGAACCGAAGCCAATAATATAGCTATACTCGGTGCTGTCGCTGCAAGAGCAAAAAGAGGCAAGCGGATAGTTACCACTGCTATTGAACATCCGTCGGTCGCTAATACCGTAAGGTCGCTCGAGGCAAAAGGCTTTGAGATAGTTTATATGAAGCCAGACAGTTCGGGTAAGACATCTGCAGAAGAAATAGAAAAATGCATCACACCCGACACCGTACTTGTCAGTATGATGCTCGTTAATAACGAGACAGGCTCTATCCAGCCAATATTGGAGGCTGCGTCGGCAATAAAACGCGTAGGCGCGCCTGCTCTGCTTCACTGCGATGCGGTTCAAGGCTTTGGAAAGCTTGACATAAAGCCTGCCGCACTCGGTATCGATCTTATGACTGCAAGCGGTCATAAGATCCACGCGCCTAAGGGCATCGGCTTTTTATACATAAAAAAGGGCGTACATATCTCCCCCACGGTTTTCGGCGGCGGACAGCAAAACGGTATACGCCCCGGCACCGAGCCTGTGCCTGCTATTGCGGCTCTTTCGGCGGCAATAAAGGCTCTTCCCGACACAAACACTCAGCTTGCCGAAATGAGAGAGCTTTGGGAATATACGAAGGAATCTCTTTTAAAGACAGGCTTTGTCGATATAAATTCTCCCGACGACGCTCTGCCCTATGTGCTTAATGTTTCAGTAACGGGCTACCGCTCGGAGACTCTGCTTCATTTTCTGGAAGCACGTAACATATTTGTTTCGAGTGGAAGTGCCTGCTCCAAGGGCGAGCTTTCGCCGACACTGACGGCTATGGGCTTATCGAAGGCACGGATCGACTCGGCTCTTCGCATAAGCTTTTCAAGATATAACACCAAAGAAGATGCAGACCGACTTTGCGAGGCTCTGACGGTCGCAGCCCAAAAACTCAGAAGGACTAAATAATTAATGAAAGAGATAATACTTATTAAAAACGGCGAACTCGCCCTTAAAGGACTTAACCGTAACGTCTTTGAGGACGCGCTTGTAAGAAATCTTCGTCAGAAGCTTTCTTCTCTCGGAGAAGTTGAAATAAAAAAGGCTCAGTCTACCATTTATGTTGAGCCCAAGAGCGAAGGCTTTGATTTTGAAGAGGCGCTCCTTCGCACCTCTAAGGTTTTCGGTATTGCCGCCTTTTCAAGAGCGGCGGTCTGCGAAAAGGATATGAACGCTATTTTAAAATACGCGCCTGAATATCTCGCAGATACTATGAAAAATATAAAGACCTTCAAGGTCGAGGCAAAGCGCGCAGACAAGCGTTTTCCCCTAACCTCTCCCGAAATAGCGCGTGAAGTCGGCGGCGCACTGCTCTCAGCCTTTCCCCATCTTCGGGTAGATGTCCATAACCCTGATGCAGTAATCACGGTAGAGATACGCGATTATGCCGCATATATCAGAGCAGGTCAGCTACACGGCGCAGGGGGACTTCCCGTGGGTACGGCAGGTCAGGCGGCTATACTTATCTCGGGCGGAATAGACAGTCCCGTCGCCGCCTGGATGATGGCAAAGCGAGGTCTCAGACTGAACGCAATACACTTCGCAAGCCCTCCTTATACGAGCGCACGTGCAGAGCAGAAGGTACGCACACTTCTTTCAAAGGTAGCCGAATACAGCGGCACTATAAACCTCGCTATAGTTCCCTTTACCGAAATTCAGGAGAGAATTGCCGAGGACTGTCCCGAGGAGTATTTCACACTTATAATGCGCCGTATGATGATGCGCATTGCTGAAAGGATTGCTGCTCATAAGCATTGTGGCGCATTAATAACGGGAGAAAGCCTCGGTCAGGTGGCTAGCCAGACACTACTCGCTCTCGGCTGTACCGATATTGTGACCGATATGCCTGTCCTCAGACCTCTTATCGGCAGTGACAAGGAAGAAATCATCGCGATTTCAAGAAAGATCGACACCTTTGAGACCTCTTGTCTGCCATATGAGGACTGCTGTACGGTATTCACACCCAAGCATCCCAAGACCAAACCCACAGTAGAGCTCTGCGAAATAGCAGAAAAGAAGCTTGACATCGACGATCTGATCGAGCGTGCGATCGCAGGAGCCAAGTACGATTTGATTTATTAATGGAGTACAAAATGAACGCAGAAATTATTTGTGTGGCAGTAGACAGTCTGCCAGAGGAGCATTCTAGCTTTATTTCCTCTTACATTTCTAAAAAGCTTTTCGAGCTTGGCCACCGCACTATTTTTGAGACTATAACTTCCCCCTCCTCACAGGAGCTGCGCCGTCTCATATCTCGGGGCATAGATCGAAGCGATCTTGTGATAGTGCTTGGCGGGCTCGAGCCTGAAGTAAATGCCGTTGCGAAGAACGCTGCAGCGCTTATAACAGGTATTCCGCTTGTGACCAGCGATGCTGCACTGCAGTCGGTGCAGGACTACTGCTCAAGCCTCGGTATCAAGCCTGATACCGAGCATTTCGCAGCAGCCATATCTCTTCAAGATGCTCAGATATTCAAAAATGAGCTAGGACTTTGCTGCGGAATGGCGGTTGAAGCTAATGCCAAAAAAGTATTACTTTTACCATCCGGAGAAGGAGAGCTTATGCATATGTTTGAGAATTATGTTGCACCAACTCTTGCTTCGGGCGGCATAACGGTTACGCAAACGGTCAATGTTATAGGACTGAATGCAAATGAAATAGAGCAAAAGCTGAAGGGTCTTTCCGACCGCAGCAAATTTGCTTTAACTGTCACAAAACGCGGGGTAGGCTATGAAGTAGGTGTTTCGGTCGTTGCCGCCGGCAGAAAAGAGGCAGAATCGGCCTGCTCAAAGATTGTTGAGGCTGTGGTCCGAGCTCTTGGAAGGGCGGTCTATGCGGTCGACTCCAGGGGTATTCAGTTTGAGGTCGTCTCAGCTCTTCGCGATAAATCACTTACCGTTGCAACTGCAGAATCCTGCACAGGCGGTATGCTGTCAGAGCTTTTGACCGAGGTCGGTGGATCATCAAAGGTTTTCGAGTACGGAATATCTGCATATTCCAACCGAATTAAGACCGACGTGTTGAAGGTTCCAAAGTCTGTTATTGCATCTTACAGCGCTATAAGCCGCGAGACCGCTATGTATATGGCAAAAAACGTGCGCGAGATAAGCGGTGCCTCGATCGGTATCGCCATCACGGGAAACGCAGGTCCCGAGCCCTCCGAAGGAAAGAGCGTCGGAACTGTTTTTGTTGCTATTGCGGATTCGGCTTATTATATGATCAAAGAGCTCGAGCTTGATGCAGAGCTTGGACGTGATGAGATACGTGAAAATGCTGCTGCGACTGCGCTTGAGCTCATTCGAAGATATGCACTGTCATATCCTGATGCTATGGCGGGTATGATAAAGTATAACGATGACTTAAACGCATCTGTCCCTGCTTCTTCGCCATCGCCTGAAGCCGAAAATGAAGCTATTCCCGATACTGACGAGCTCTCTTACAATGTTTCCCTCTCGGGCGACGAGTATGCTTTGATATTTGAACGCGAGGATGAAAACGATTTTGGTATAGTATTCGACCGAGAGACGGACGATGAAGGCTTGCATGATGAAAATCGTGAAGAATTTTTATTTGAAAACGAAAAGAGCTTTGCATTGCAGCTGCGTGATCTAGGCGAAAAAATATTGCGCGCACTCCGCACAGTAATTCCTTGGCGCGGTGACGGCGTAAAAAGAATTCTTATAAAGAGCGGATTTCTCCTTTCGCTTATAGCTCTCATAATTTCGTCTTCGGTTATTTTCACTCAGCTTACAGCTGACAGCAAGCAGCGTGATATTATTGCCGAGGCTCAACAAACGTGGGATTTTGACGGTAACAAAAATGAGGAAGATACTTTTACCGCCTTCGAGCCTTTTATTAAGGAAAATGAGGATATCCGTGGTTGGATAACCATTCCCGGTACACTTGTTGATAATCCTATCTATCAGACCACCGACAACGACTATTACCTTACACACAATATGAATAAGGAGCAAAGCCGTTACGGCGCGCTCTTCTTTGACTACAGATGCTCGGTATCAAAAGAAAATCCGACTCAGAATGTGACCGTATACGGTCACGAAATGAAGGACGGCTCTATGTTTGGTACGCTTAAGAAATACAAAAATCTAAGCTTTTATAAGACAAATCCGACTTTTACCGTCACAAAGCTTTCTGAGCAGTCTACCTACAAGATATTCTCGGTAATGATAATGAACGCTACCGCAGCTGACGATAACGGTTACCTATATAACTTCACTACCCCGACTTTCAATACTCAGACCGATTTCCTCAGCTGGATAGATGAAGCGTACGAGCGTTCTCTTATAAATACTACTGTCGATGTTAAGGCTAATGATCAGATAATCACTCTTGTCACCTGTATAAACGACTTCCCTGATGCAAGACTTGTTATTATGGCAAGAATGACAAGACCCAATGAAAGCTCTGCGGTTTCTACCCAAAACGCTGTTTTAAATCCCAATCCGAGATATCCTCAGGCTTGGTATGATAATAAGGGTCTGTCGGGATACTCCAAGACCGATACCTCCTCCGAAGATACTCATTTGTCTTCAAGCACTCCCTCGCACTCAAGCACTCCGTTGAACTCAAGTGATACTCTCTCCTCTAATAACTCTTCGGGCGGTATCACTTCTTCAAGCCAAACGGCATCCACCGAGCAGACTCAGAGTTCTGTTTCTTCATCTACCCCCGCTTCGAGCAGTTCACCGTCATCAAGTGCTCCCGCTGCTTCCTCTACACCTGCCGCTTCGAGTGATGCATCCGATTCAAGCGAAGCTCCAACTTCGAGCGATGCACCCGAATCAAGCGAAGCGCCTGATTCAAGTGAAGAGTCATCTGCAAGTGAGCTCCCCTCTTCGAGTGAGGCCGATAGCTCAAGCAACGCGATAACATCCGATACTACATCATCTTAAAGGGAGGTTTTAAAGTGATTTCAAACTTAAAGGTGGACATTATTTATTATAAGACCTCCAGCGACTTTGAGCTTGAATTCAATCTCAGCGGTTGTTGCCGTATGAGAATTTTTAAAGAAAAGGTTGATAACCAAAAGGCTCTTATAAATACACTCGCTCGCGACGTTTCCCGCAGCCGTGTAATTATCGTTGTAACCGATCTTTTAGGCGAGAAAAACGGCGTTGAGATCGTCAGCTCGGCTATCGGATACACGTATGAACCTGTTGATAAGCTAGCCCACTCTATTAAATCGGGCGATGATATTAAGGCTCCGCGCGGATCTCTTCCGCTTGTAACAAAGTCAGGTCAGTACGGTGGCTGTATTGTCGAATGTGGAAAGCAATCTATCATTATCGTAACCTCTGAACGAGCACTACGTCACGAGGTTATGCGTTCATATATTCATCAGTATATTTTTGATATCAATCAGGTCGAAGCATATAATGAACGCTTACGTCATGAAAGTGAGCATAACCC
>JAZNTG010000041.1:0-30629 GCA_045591645.1 Acutalibacteraceae bacterium
CCCTCATCCCGTTCGTAAAATATTGATCTACTTACAGACAGAGTATTTCTCTGTGAATGTAAGCGTGGAATTAAAAATGTATCTTGTCTTCGAACATTTTTACCTCGCGCCGTCCCATCGGGGACGATGGGCGGCAATCAAAGGATACAAACACAGCGTTGTGTCTTTTGATTGCCGAAAGGCAACGAAGGAGAGTTAATGGTATGAATAATACGTTGAAAAAAATATGGAATATCGTATCCACAGCACTCGTGGTGCTAATGGTGCTGTGTGCCGTGTTTCTGATGGGTTCCCGTCTGTTAGGCTTCCAATGCTATAACGTCATTTCCCCAAGTATGGAGCCGGAGTACGGCGTGGGAGATTTGCTCTACGTTAAGAAGGTTGATCCTAATACCATCAAAGAGGGCGATGTTATTACCTTTATTGTCAATGAGGATTTGGTAGTTGGTACGCACCGCGTTGTTCGTGTAGATGCTGAAAATCAGCGTTTTTACACCAAGGGCGATGCCAATGAGATTGAAGATCAAAGCCCCGTCCATTTCAATAATGTAATCGGTGTGCCTGAGTTTAGTATTCCGAAGCTCGGCTATGTGTCCGACTTTGTTCAGAACCCTCCCGGTATGTATATCACCATCGGCATCGGTGTCATTTTGATCCTTGCCGTTTTCCTGCCCGATATGATTGGTAAGAAGAAAAAAGAGGATGAAGATGAAGAGGCTTCCGCTGTCCGAACAGAGATTGTTTTTACTACTGAAGAAAATGAACGACTAAAGGCTGAAATTGAACGCCTTAAATCAGAAACGGCCCATTACTCATCAGGCGAACTTGCTCAGCTTGCATCACCTAAAGAACGTGATAAGAGTAAATAAATATGGTTTCACATTCGTGCCTATAAAGGAATTCCAATAGGCATGAGTTTGAAATATAGATTCTCGAAGAAAGGAGGAAAGTTAGTTTGAAAATGACTAAGAAGAAGGTGTTTGTGACTGCTCTTGCTGTTTGCTTGGTAGCCATTCTTTCCATGGGTTCATTGGCATGGTTTAGCGCACAAGATAGCGTAACCAATAATTTCTATGTCGCTGATTCTGAGGATAACAATCCTGATGACATTTTCTCCGTAGATGTCTACGAGAAATACGATTCCGATGGGGATGGTAATCCCGAGGAATATCAGAAAGGAATTACTTACGATGACATCCTTCCCGGTGACAAACTGGCAAAGGACGCTATCGTAAAGAATACCGGTCATTACGATCAGTATATCAGAGTGATTATCACAATAAGTGATAAAGCCGTATGGAAGAATATTGTTGAATCCACCGGTGCTGATTTCGATACATATGATATTCGTCAGCATTTTGTTGGCTTTGACTCTGCCAAGTGGGATCTTGTGAATTCCACTATGGATAATACTGGTGAAAGCATTCAGTATGTCCTCTACTTTAATGACATTCTTAAATCCGGTGATTCCTTTAGTGTCTTTACCGGAGTAGAGATTCCCGAGGCCATGACACAGGAGCACACTTCTCACTTCGACGATGACGGCATCTGGGGCTTCACGATTGATGTGAAGGCACAAGCTGTTCAGAGCGAAAACGTGGGAAATAGCGCCTACGATGCATTCCAGACAGTTGGTATGGCTATCAACTAATAGCAACACCAACAAACAAGTAGTCTTTACTTTTTAGGTTTATAAATGACTGCCTTAAACAAATAAAAACCTAACTGCACCCGTTTGTCGGCGTTGGGAATTGCAGTTTCAATTAGCGCCGACAAATATGAAAAGGAGGTCATCATAATGACTAAAACAAAAAGCTCCAAGCGTGCTTTACTGATGAGCGCACTGTCTCTGTTGATGTGTGTATCTATGCTCATTGGTAGCACATTCGCTTGGTTTACTGATTCTGTAACGAGTGCTGGGAACATTATTCAGTCCGGTACTTTGAAGGTCGATTTGGTTGATGCTGATGGTAACTCATTAGAGGGTAAGGTTATTGAGTTCGTTACTGCTGATAATCGTGCTCAAGATCAGATTCTTTGGGAACCCGGATGCACTTATAAAATGGAGCCTATCTATGTTGTAAATGAAGGCACCCTAGCCCTGAAATACAACTTTATCATTAACGGCATTATTGGTGATGCAAAACTTCTTGAAGCAATTGACTGGACTATTACCGTCGATGGTGCTGAGACTGATATGTACACCTACGAAGGTAAATTGCTTCCCAATGAAAAATCCGGTGCGATCGTTCTTAGCGGCCACATGAAGGAAGAAGCGGGCAACGAGTATCAGGGTCTCAAGGTTGAGGGTATTTCGGTTGCTGTTTATGCTACTCAGTTAACACACGAAAACGATAGCTTTAACAACCAGTACGATAAGGATGCCACATATTATGATGTTCTTGCTACCACAACAGAGGAGTTGGAAAATGCTCTTGCAAGTGGCGCAAAGATCATTGGCATCAAAGGCACTGCCATTGAATTGGCTGCAGATCGTGCAGGCAAAAACAGAGACATGAACGGTGTCACTCTGGTTGGTGCGTCCAATGATGCTACCATCACCGTTACCGGTCACGGCGGCGGTCTTGATAATATCAACATGAAGAACATGAAGGTTGTAGACTCTACCTTCTACACCTATGAAAACGGTGAGAATGCTTGGGAGTTCACCTATCTTGAGCTTGGTGGCAATAACACCTTTGTTAACGTTGCATTTGATGACGGTATTATGACCGATGGTCCCCTGTCTACCTTTGTAGACTGTACCTTCTCCGGCCACAATAACGATTCTTCTACTTATGGCAATACCACTATGTATGGCGCATGGGTTTACAACGGCAAGGCTACCTTTACCGGTTGTTACTTCAACGGTACTCGCGGCTTGAAGGTTTGTGACCAGTATGCAGGCGAAGTCTCGAACGTTGTGGTTGATGATTGCGTATTTGGACCTCTCTCTGAGAAGCCCGGTCTTGCTATCGATGACAGAGAAGAAAGCAGCTTTAACATTGTGATTAAAGATAGCTACTTCATCGACTGCCAGGCAGGCGATCAGGGTAATTATATCTACGAAACTGACAACTATGTTCCCACTTTGAGCAATAACACCGTTGTTGCAGATGGACAGGTAGTTGCTACCGCGGAAGCTTTGAAGGCTACCACCAAGGGTGATAACGTATTTCTGGCAACTGATGTTGAGATCGTTAACACCGATGCAGATAAGCAGATGTTTATCGAGACCGAAGGCGCAATCAATTTTAACGGTATCGGTAATACCATCTCCGTTTCCGGATCCAATCCTGCCGAGGGCAACCACAACTATGTGTCATTCCTTCCTCCCGCAGGCGCAGCTGCAAAAATTGAGAATGTCACCGTTACCGGCGAAGGCTTTGTTGAGGTTGGAGATTATTCGTACGGCAAAAATACCGGCAAAGGTGATTACACCATTAACAATCTTGTGGTGAAGGATCTTGCTGCTACACTTGCTGTTAATAATAAGGGCTTTGTCCTTGCTCCCGCCTTCTGCCACTACGGAAATGCAGTTCTGAATGACTGCATTATGACCGGTACAACTAATATGGTCGCCGGTGCTCTGCCGATTGATGCCGCCTTTGTAAACAGCACCACCACCCTCGTTAACCGTGGTGAATACGGTGTGGTTTACTGCTATGAGCATGCAAAGGTTACCTTTGATGATGCGAAGATCGGAACTCTTTATGCTGCTACCATTGCAGGCAACGTAACTATCAAAGCAGGCACTGTAATTGATAAGCTTGTTGTTGATTACGGTACTTCTGCAGGTAACGTTACGAAAGCAAGACTTGAAAAGCTTGTAATCGAAGATGGCACGACCATTAATGAGATCGTTTATGCAGGTAATACTTACACGATCGATACATGGAATACCTTTGTAGCTGGATTCGGCGCATAAGGTATATCTGATTTACAACAAAGTCCGTCCTAACTCTCCTTTTGGGGAGTTAGGCGGCAAGCAGAGGGTATAAACTCTGCTTTGTATCTTTTGCTTGCCGAGGGCGTGAGCCCTGCGGCAAAAGGGACGACGAACCCGTCATTCGCCCGAACTTGTCATATTACCTGTGAATTACAACTGAAACACAATTTACATAAAAAATCATAGGAGGTCATTAGAAATGACAAAAACAAAAAGCACAAAGCGCGCTCTGCTTTTGAGTGCTCTTTCCTTGCTGATGTGCGTATCGATGCTGATCGGTAGTACGTTCGCTTGGTTTACTGATTCCGTTATTTCCGGTAATAACAAGATTGTTGCCGGCAACTTGGACATCGAACTGGAGTACTACAACGGTACCGAATGGAAGACTGTTAACGGTGCTACCAACTTGTTCGATGAAACTCTTTGGGAACCCGGTCATACTGACGTTGTTTACCTGCGTCTGAGAAACATCGGTTCTCTTGCGCTGAAATATGAGCTCGCAATTAACATCGTATCCGAAACTCCCGGCATCAATGTAGCCGGTGATGAATTCCTGCTCTCTGATTACATCTACATGGGTGTTGTCGAGGACATTAACGGACAGACTAATCCTTATTCCAAGGATGCTGCCGGCAGAGCAAAGGCGATTGCTGAGGCTGCACCTGCTACCATTATCAGCGAAGGTTACGCGGCTGATGGCGAAATGGCTAAGGGCGCCAACGATCTTTACATGGCAGTAGTAGTATATATGCCTTCCTCCGTTGATAACGATGCAAACTATCGCGGCGATACTGCTCCTTCCATCGACTTGGGCATCAACCTTGTCGCTACTCAGCTGATGAACGAGGAAGACTCCTTCGGTAATGATTATGACGAGGCAGCTAAGTACGTTATCTCTTCTGACGAAAAAATGATTTTCAACGGTACTGAGTTTGATACTCTTGTTACCAACAATGGTACTGTTGATATGACCAACGCTAAAATTGAAAATGACAATACCGGCTTCGAAAACTATGGCGACGCTACTCTTAATGGCGTAACTGTTAATGCAGGTACCCCCGGCACCCAGGCTTACGGTTATGCTATCAATGCTTATGCTGGTTCCACCACAGTTCTGAACGATGTTGTTGTCAATTCTGCTAACGGTGCTATTGGCGTTACTGACGGTGCAAACCTTACCTTCAACAGCGGTAGCGTTGATGTTGATTCCAAGAGCACTTCCGGTCGTTACCTTTTCTATGTTGTAGGCAACGGATCTACCCTTACCATCAACGGTGGTAACTTCGATTTCAATAAAACTCAGAATCAGAAGCGTGCCTACATCTATGCCGGCGCAGGCACTACCGTATATGTAAACGGCGGTACCTTCGGTAAGGCTTCCAAACGTAGCGGTTATACCGCAGGTATCCTCGGCGAAGGCAGTGTTGTGATTACCGGCGGTACCTTCGGCTTTGATCCTTCTGCTTGGGTAGCTCCCGGCTATTCCACCACTAAGGTCGGAGATAATTGGATTGTTTTTAAGGGTGAAATCCTTGTAAAAAATGACAGCGAATTAGCAACTGCAATTGCTGAGGGTAAGACTGAGATTGCACTTGCCGATGGTACTTATCACATGCCCGCCGCTGCAAAGGGCAAGACCCTGACATTTAACGGTACTCACGCTGCGATCATTGAGGTAGTTCCTGCAGGACAGGGCGAAGCAAATGGTCAGCTTGATTACAATCTGGACGGATCCAACGTTACCTTTAATGGAGTTACCATTAAGACCAACAATCAAACCTATGCTGGTTATGCACGCTTGAATGCTACTTACAATGACTGTGTGTTCGAAAACTGCTATTGCCTTAACGGCGACTCTGTATTTACGAACTGCACGTTCAATGTAAGCGGTGACCAGTATAACGTTTGGACTTGGGGCGCACCTACTGCTACTTTCAATAACTGCACCTTCAACTCCGACGGTAAGGCAGTGCTCCTTTACGGTACGGCTAACACCAAGCTCACCGTAAACGGATGTACCTTCAACGATAACGGTGGTCTTACCGACCTTAAAGCTGCTATCGAAATCGGTAACGATTATGGCAAGTCTTATGAGCTCATCGTTAACGACACCACAGTTAACGGTTACGAGATCAACGACAAGGGTATCAATACCGGTTCTACCCTGTGGGCAAACAAGAACTCTATGGGTCAGGATAAGCTCAATGTTGTTGTAGACGGCGTAGACGTTTATTAATCAAGTTTTATAAGTCCACCCACTCCTCCTTATGGGGAGTGGGCGGCAATCAAAGGGCATAAGTGAATCCTGCTTGTGTCTTTTGATTGCCGAGTTATTAACTCAAATACCCAAAAAGGAGGACATTATGTTGGGCAAGATCAAACTGAAAATATTTATCGTTACACTTGTTGCAATCCTTGTGACTATGATGGGTCAAGCCAGCCTTGCGTATTACTCAACTGTCGGAAAAGCCACCAATGTCGTGACCTCCGGTAATATTCAGTTTATTATTCACGAAACCACCGATCAAGGAAAAGAGTTTCCTAAAGAAGGTGTGTATATCGTTCCGGGCGATATTGTGTCAAAACAAGTCAGTATAGAAAACGACTGCGAGCATCCCTTCTATCTGCGTGTAAAGATTGTGTACGGCGTGGATTCACAGGAACTCTCCGCAGAGGATTGCTTCAAACTCAATATCAATGAGGAATACTGGGAGCTTCACGATGGCTGGTATTACTACAAGGGCATTGTGGATCCCGATGAAACCACCCCTAATGTGTTCTCTCACGTGGAAATGGTTGGCTCCAAGATCGACAACAGTTATATCGGAAAAACCTTGACATTGACTGTCAAAGCACAAGCCGTACAGAGCGAAAACAATCCCATCAGCGACGGTAATACCTATACCGCCTCCGGTTGGCCCAAGGAATAAGGAGGGCGTGTAGATGAAGAAGATTATTACGTTATTTATCGTTTGCATCCTTGCATTTTCTGCTGTTCTTCCTGTATATGCAGCCGATGGTAGGGTAACGTACAGCGGTAACGCAGGAAACTTTGTTTTTGAACCCGGCAGTGAGCATTCACTGACTGACTTGTTCCCGAATTTTAAGGGCGTTATGCCTGGTGATACCTTAACACAGAAAATCACCGTAAAAAATAATGCGGATAACAAGGTTAAGGTAAAAATCTATATTCGCTCCCTCGGAGCGCATGAGGATTCTGTGGAGTTTCTGTCTCAGCTCGGCCTCAAGGTACAAAAGAGCATCGATAACGAAATGGCATATATGTTTGATGCCAAAGCGAACGAGACCGCACAGCTGGACCGTTGGGTATGCTTAGGTACACTCTACTCGGGCGGCGAAGTCAATCTGGACGTTATCTTAAACGTCCCGGTAGAGTTGGATAACGAATTTCAAAATAAAATCGGCTACTTGGATTGGGAATTTATGACCCGGGAATTTCCCGTTGAGGATACCGATCCCAAACCACCGCAGACCGGTGATAACTCCCATATGGGATTGTGGATCGCTATTATGCTCTGTTCTATGTTTATGATGATTATTCTTTTAGTATGGCGTAAAAAGGATAAGGAGAACGAAGAAAACGCCGCACAGCGCTGATTAAGGAGGAACAAGGCGTGAAGACCCAAGCAAATAAAACACCCTATAAAAGAATAGCCTTAGCCCTCAGCTTGTGCGCACTGCTCATTTGGGCGATCCTGGGCACAGGTGCATCGTTGGCATGGTTTACCGATACCTCTCCCGAAATCAACAATATATTCCATTTTGCTGAATTTGACGTGGAAGTGTCCCATCGCCTAACCGATGGAAAATGGGAACTGATTGACGGCAAGACCGATATTTTTGATGATGAAGCACTATACGAACCCGGCTATGTGCAGGTCGTATATCTGAAAGTAGAAAACAAAGGCACTCTGCCGTTTAAGTTTTCAACGGCAGTTAATGTAAACGGCTGTATCGTTGCAACTAACGTGTTCGGTCAGGAATTTATGCTGCAGGACTACTTAAAATTCGGCATTACAACCGCCGACAGCGAAGAAGCAATGAAGAACAGCGTTCCAGATCGTGAAAAAGCAGTTGAGATCGCAGATATGCCCTTAAAGAACTATGATACCGAAACAGCTGTTTTAGAGGCCGGCGCAACCAAGTATATCGCACTGATCGTCCGTATGCCTGAGGAAGTCGGCAACGTTGCCAACTATCGTGGTGAAACGATCCCGCAGGTCGAGCTTGGCATCACCGTCAAAGCAGACCAAATCAAGAACAAATAACCCTAAAGCGAATCTTTGAAAGGAGGACGATAGTGTGAGAAAACTTTTTAACGAGTTTTTCTACATACCCAAGCACGGAAAAGTGCGTGAAAAAGTAATGCTAACACGCTTAACAATGACGATCACCATTGTAATTATGTGTCTGGCAGCAATGAGCATTACTGCTTACGCCTATTTCTCTTACAATGTCACCTCCGGCTCCAACATTATTAAAGCGGCAAATTTCTGTACCGATGTTACGGTTCAGATTACGGATGCTAATGGCAATGAAGTCGAAGTTATAACAAGCGATTATGTGTCGCATTTGGCAAAAGGATTAGAAGCCAATAAAACCTATTTTATTACATTAAAGCATACTGAACGCAGCACATCGCAGACAGGATTTGTGATAGTAACTGCTACAGATTGCGATACTCGATACCACACTCAACAACTTGGTAGAGATGGAGACGGTAAGACATTAACGATTACTTTTACCATTACCCCTGGTGCAACTACCGACGTTACATTTTATTCTCATTGGGGCACATCCTCTTTTTACCCTGATTACGAGGATATTGGAGAAAATGATGAACGATACATCATTCAAGGCGAAAATATCCAAATGACCGTTAAAGGTGCAAAACCGAGCAGTGATAACGGTGAATCAGAAGATACTACGACTCAGCCGGCTGAAACAACTGAGCAACCCCAGTCTGTAACCGAGAATACGGAGACAACAAGCGCACCCACTACCGAGGCAATCGAATAAATGAAGTTAAAAATATTTACCAAAATCTCCCGATTTTTCAAAAAATGGGGGTAACTCCTGTTTACCTACTGAAAAGGAGGCTAACAGCGTGAATAACACCCCTAAAACAGAAGAATTTGAACGTTGCGTTATGTGAGACAAGTTGACTGCATACCTATTTCTCTGCCGATTGATTGGCGTGAAAATTACGAAATCGGGCTGGGTCAGGTCTGTGCCGAATGTGCTAAGAAGCAGCGAGAAGCAACAATAAGAGAAAACACACTCATTAATGCACAAATCATGCTCGCCGTAGAGCAAAGCAGAAAAGAAAGCAAAGAATAATGTGCGCGAAGCCATCGGTAAAGATAACTGGGGCGGCACGGCTGATGAGATAGCCTACTCCATAGCCAATAGTTTCAGGAACAGCAAAGGACACTGGTCATAAGTCGGCAGGTTCAAGTACACCTACATGGCAGTCGGAGTTATGTATGACGGATATTACTGGTATGTCTGCGTATGCATGGACTCTGAAAACACAGACTTAAAATAAGCATAAAAATACCCACTGGATGCGGCGGTTCTTCACGGACCTTTGCCGCAATCCGGTGGGTATTTTTTTGTCTGTGACAAAGTACCCCCTGTTCTACAGGGGGCAAAAAATAGCTTTTAGCGAGGAGTAGAGTAGAGAAGAAAAAGCTCCTTGGTATAGTAGAAGTGGTTTGCCGACCACACAACTAAAATATCAAGGAGGTCTTTATCGTAAAAGAAAAAGACATAAATAGTTTAGACCATACAAGCTGGAGATGTCAATACCATATTGTATTTGCACCCAAATATCGCAGACAAGTAATATACAGAGAAATCAAGGTTGACATAGGGAAAATCTTGAGAAAATTGTGCGAACAAAAGGGTGTAGAAATAATAGAAGCAGAATTATGCTCGGACCACGTACATATGCTCGTAAGTATACCACCCAAATACAGTGTATCACAAATAATGGGGTATCTAAAAGGTAAAAGTAGTCCAATGATTTTCGACAGACATGCGAATTTGAAATACAAGTATGGAAATAGGCATTTCTGGGCAAGAGGATATTATGTAGATACTGTAGGAAGAAATAAAAAGCAAGTGCAGGAATACATAAAGCATCAGTTAGACGAAGACCAAATGAGCTTGAAAGAATATATCGACCCGTTTACGGGTAGCGAGAACAAGAAGGCATAAAAATAAACCCCTTGAGGGGTAGCACGAAAAAGTAATGCAATCGGCAAACCTTTCGGCGCCCCTTTAGGGGTTTCGTCTGTAAAATGCCCTTGAAGGGCTATCCAAGCCTCCGGCTTAGCCGGAGGTCCTGACTTGCTTAGGATTAAAGCTCAGCAAAGTACTTAATTGTACGAACCATCTGGCTGGTGTAGCTGTTCTCGTTGTCATACCAAGAAACAACCTGAACCTCATAAAGATCATCAGCGATCTTAGCAACCATAGTCTGAGTAGCATCGAAGAGAGAACCGTAACGCATACCGATAACGTCGCTAGATACGATCTGATCCTCGTTGTAGCCGAAGGACTCGGAAGCAGCAGCCTTCATAGCAGCGTTGATGCCTTCCTTGGTTACGTCAGCACCCTTAACAACAGCGGTAAGGATGGTGGTAGAACCTGTAGCAACAGGAACACGCTGAGCAGAACCGATGAGCTTGCCGTTGAGCTCGGGGATAACAAGGCCGATAGCCTTAGCAGCACCTGTAGAGTTAGGAACGATGTTAGCAGCACCTGCTCTTGCTCTTCTGAGGTCACCCTTTCTCTGAGGACCGTCAAGGATCATCTGATCGCCTGTATACGCGTGGATGGTGCTCATGATACCGCTCTGGATAGCAGCATACTCGTTAAGAGCCTTAGCCATAGGAGCAAGGCAGTTGGTGGTGCAGGAAGCAGCAGAAATGATCTTGTCGTCAGCGGTGAGGGTGTCCTCGTTAACGCTGAAAACGATAGTGGGAAGATCGTTGCCTGCGGGAGCAGAGATAACAACCTTCTTAGCGCCTGCGTCGATGTGAGCCTGGCTCTTGTCCTTAGAGCAGTAGAAGCCTGTGCACTCGAGAACTACGTCTACGCCGATCTCTCCCCAAGGAAGATCCTTTGCGTCCTTCTCAGCATAGATCTTGAGGGTCTTACCGTCAACAGTGATGGTGCCTGCCTCGTCATCTGCAGAAACGGTGTGAAGATTCTCACCGATATAACCGCAGTAGCCGCCCTGTGCAGTATCATACTTAAGAAGATTAGCAAGCATAGAGGGCTTAGTAAGATCGTTGATTGCAACTACATCATAGCCTTCAGCGCCGAACATCTGGCGGAAAGCAAGACGGCCTATACGGCCAAATCCGTTAATAGCAACTTTTACCATAAAAATTAACCTCCAAAAAAATTCTTTTACTATTTTAACCCAAATTACTTAAATTTGCAAGCAATTCGTTTAAAATTTAACAATAAATTAAGCTATTTTTGCAAATTCTGCAATTCTGTACTAAAAAGGAAAATCAAAGGACAAGTTTTAGTGCAAAATTACAGACTGTCTATAAGGCTTTCGGCACACTTCATACCGTCCACCGCTGCCGACATTATGCCTCCTGCATAGCCTGCACCCTCACCTGAAGGATAGACACCTGTAATGGATACTGAGACCAGCTTCTCATCCCTCACCATTCTGACAGGTGAGGAGCTTCTAGTCTCAGGCGCCGTGAGCACTGCGCCATCATCAGCAAAGCCCGAAAGCCTGTTATCAAGCGCGGCAATACCGAGCTTTAAAGAACGGTTTATAAACTCAGGGAATATCTTTGAAATATCAGAGTAGACTGCCGTAGGTCTTACGGTAGGCTCACAGATAGGCTCTGCGTTTTCACCGTAGAGATAAGCACCTACCGTCGAAACGGGAACACCGCGTCCGTCGGTCAAAGAATAAGCCGCCTGCTCAATACTTCTCTGAAGCTCGATCCCCGAAAGGATATCGTCACCGAGATCCTCGGGTAATACTTCAGTCAGCACTGCGCTGTTGGCATTTTTACCGTCACGCGCGCAGTAGCTCATACCGTTTACGGCTATACGTCGGTCCTCGCTTGAAGCGTTGACCACGTATCCGCCGGGGCACATACAAAAGGTATACACACCGCGTCCGTTTTCGAGATGCACCGCGAGCTTGTAATCTGCGGCAGAAAGCGCGGGGTGCTCGGCAAAATCACCGTATAAAGTGCGGTTTATCATACTTTGCGGATGCTCTATCCTTACCCCCATTGCAAACGGCTTTTTAATCATATGAAGTCCCGCATCGCGCAGCATATAAAAGGTATCTCTTGCCGAGTGACCTATTGCAAGCACAAGTCGGTCACAAGGTATATTATAGCTTCCAGCGTCAGAAATTACATCAACCGAAACGATGCGGTCACCGTCGGTATTTATCTTTTCAAGCTTGTGCATAAAGCGAATCTCACCGCCGAGAGAGACTATCTTTTCTCTGATATTCTTAATAACCGCCGCTAAAACATCGGTGCCTATATGCGGCTTGGCATCAGTCAGGATGTCACTCGACGCACCGTTTTCATAAAATATCTTCAGCACCTCGCGGCAACGGATATCCTTTATTCCCGTAGTAAGCTTCCCGTCCGAAAAAGCACCTGCACCGCCCTCACCGAACTGAACGTTTGAGCGCAGATCAAGCGGCATGCCCGACCAGAAAGCCTCTACATCGCGTGTTCTTGATTCAACATCTCGGCCCTGTTCGAGCACGATAGGACGAAGCCCAGCGCGAGCCAGTGTGTAAGCCGCAAAAATTCCCGCAGGACCGAAGCCTACTATAACGGGTCTGAGCGAGGGTAGAGAAGTTGCCTTTTTATAAGTGTAAACAGGCTCTTCGTATATTTTTGCGTTCTTTATCTTCTTAACCGCTAAAACCTCATTTTCGGCTTCTATAAGCACCGAACAGCAGAAATGAACATCGTTTTTGCGCCTTGCGTCGACCGATCTTTTATATAGCTTTGCATCTTTTATTCTGATACCCTTAAAACTCAAAGCGGAGCTTAAATTGCTAAAATCGGTGTCAAGCGGCAGCTTTATATCTGATACTAAAATCATAACAGTTCTACCACACTTTCTCCCGCAAGTATTCCGGAGCCCCAAGCCCACGCGAGGTTAAAGCCTCCGCAGTCGCCGTCAATGTCAAGAATTTCACCTGTCGCGAAAAGTCCCTTTATCTTTTTGGACATCATAGTCTTATCATCAAATTCTTTTGTAGAAAGTCCGCCTGCAGTCACCTGAGAGTTTAAAAAGCCTGTGTTTGAAGTGACCTTAAAACGTAGATCCTTAAGCGTTTTTGCAAGATATTTAATATCTTTGTCAGAAAGGGATGAGGCTTTATTACAAAGCTTAAAACCGCAATATTTCAGCACCACTTGACCGAGCCTTTTGTTGAGCGAGCCTGTAAAGAAGTCTTCAAGAGTACGTTCGGATAGTAAAATTACCCTTTTTTTCAGTGAAGCAGTCAGTGTATCAATAGCGGTATCGGGGTAAATATCAAGACTGACCTCATAATTTTTATCATCTCTTGCGGATTGTCTTGATATCTGAAGTATAGCAGGACCTGAAAGACCGTAATCGCAGAAAAGCACCTCGTCGGTATATTCGCAAAAAGATTTTCCGTCACAAAGCAAGGTGGCTTTCGCGTCAACCTTTATTCCTTTAAGTTGTTTTACAAAATCTGTCTCGGTCTTTAACTGAACGAGAGAGGGTGAGGCTTTGACAGAGTCGAGTCCCATATTTTTTAAAACACGGAACATACCGCCGTCAGAGCCTATTTTTACGCCGCCTGAAAAAAGTCCTGTAGCCACAATTACGCTTTTAGAGACAATGCGGTCATTTTCTGAAATAAGTATAAACTCTTTGCCTGTTTTTAACTCTTTTATCCTACAGTTTAAAACAGTTTCTACACCGAGTCGGTCGCACTCATATCTCAGAGCATCTACTACCGAGGAAGCCTGCAAGGAAGCGGGATAGACCTTATCGCCCTCGGATACAAAATCAACTCCAAGTGACTCAAAAAAGTCCATTATCTTATTATAGCCGTATTTTTCGAGAGCAAAGCGGCAAAACTCTTTGTCCTTGCCGTGATAACGCGATATGTCAAGGTTTTTATTTGTAATGTTACACCGTCCGTTGCCCGTGGTTATCAGCTTTTTGCCAACTCGATCAAGCCCTTCAAGCAAAATTACCCGAAGAGCAGAATTTTTGCGCTTTGCAGTTATAGCCGCGGCAAGACCCGATGCTCCGCCGCCGACGATCGCAATGTCGGTAAAGTATTCCATACCGTACTCCTAAAACTTAAAAATTATACCTACAAGAGCACCTATACCGATATAAAGAATGGGGTGCTTTTTAAATTTCAATACACCGAAAAGCATAAGTCCGAAGAGAATTATAGCCTTGATGTTTACGATATCGAGAAAAGCGATAGCACCAAAATCAAAGAAAAGGGGGAGCGCGACACCGAGCAGTGACACGAATAAAAGTCCGATAACTGCGGGACGAAGCGAATAAAAGGTATTTTTAACAAGTTGGCTGTCCTTGAACTTATTTAAGAAGCCTGCGATTATCATAATAACGATAATGCTTGGAAGAATCAGCGAGAGAGTGGCAACAACTGCACCTAAAACTCCCGTTAAAGCTCCGCCCTCGGTAGAACCTGCCTGAAAGCCTGCATAGGTCGCCATATTGATACCGATAGGTCCTGGGGTAGATTCGGAAATTGCTATCATATCTGTTAACTCGGCTCTTGTGAACCAATCGTAACGGTCGGCAATATCCATAAGAAAGGGGATTGTTGCAAGTCCGCCGCCTACGGCGAAGAGACCTGTCTTGAAGAATTCCCAAAAAAGATATAAAAAGGTCATTAATCTTTGTCCTCCTTATTCTTTTTTTCTAATATTGCTTTAAAAATAACTCCCGAAACGCCTGCGAGCAGCACCACAATGATAGGTGAGACGCCGAGAAAATAGGTGAGCACAAATGCTACAGCTGCAATGATGCCTGTAAAAATATCCTTTATTCCCGATTTTACAAGCTTAATAACAGCCTGCACGATAAGGGCGCAGACGGCAACGCTGATACCGGCAAAAGCGTGCTCCAATATCTGGTTTCCCGCAAGGATCTGTAAAACAGAGGCAAGCGCGGTAATGATTATAAGCGACGGGGTGATAACACCGAGTGTCGCGAAAATTCCGCCCAAAACTCCCTTTCTCTTAAAGCCGATAAAGGTAGCGGTATTGACTGCGATAATACCTGGTGTGCACTGTCCAACGGCGAAATAATCCATTATCTCATCCATAGTGACATATTGTTTTTTTGTTACAAGCTCGCGCTCCAACATGGGCAGCATAGCGTAACCGCCGCCGAAGGTCATAATGCCTATTTTGAAAAATAGGCCGTAAAGTGTTAGAATTTCTTTCATTTGAGTTTTTCTACCTCACTGACAAATAAATTATTATCACAGACATTGAAGCTGAATTCAAAGCCTTCAAAAATCATTTTATAGATGCGGTCGGGGTCATCCTGATATGCGGGGCGGGGATCCTCTCTTAAAATATCCTTTACCGCCGTAAGAGTACTTTTCGGCAACTTTGACGCGATATTTTCGGGTATTTCGACCTCTACCTGTCGCTTTACCGTCTGATCTGTAAAGCCGCCGACAGCCGAAGGTACTGAGTCGGCATAGGGGAGATAAGGCTTTATATCATATATCGGAGTGCCGTTCATAAGGTCAGCACCGCTGACAAATAAAACGGGTCCGTCGGGTGTGTCAAGCTCTATTCTTTCAAGTTTGACGCAGGATAGTCCTAAAGGATTGGGACGATAAGGCGAACGGGTGGCAAAGACGCCCGTTCGTTTATTTCCGCCAAGTCTCGGAGGACGTACGGTAGGAGACCACTCCTCGCGCACTGCTGCCGAAAACTCCCAGATAAGCCATATATGGGAATAGCCTTCAAGATCTCTGAAGGCTTCCTTTACTCTGTATTCGGGCTCGAAAACTATACGCGATAAAACTGAGGGCGCAAGTCCACTCTGTCGCGGAATTCCGAATTTTTCGGTATAGCCGTTATGAATTTCGGCAATTTTCTTAATAAACAATTTATAACCTCTTTAAAAGCCTTGAAAGTCTTGATACGGGCAGTCCGACAACATTAAAATAATCGCCGTTTATGCCCTCTATAAGAAGTGAGCCATAGCCTTGGATGCCGTACGCGCCCGCCTTGTCAAAGGGCTCGTTCGTATCAAGATACCACTCTATTTCTGCTTCGGTCAAAGTATGAAATCTGACCTCGGTGACTTCGGAAAAGCTTGCTGTTCTGCCGTTTTTAAAAACGGCACAGCCGGTAATGACCTTGTGGGTCTTTCCCGAGAGAAGACCGAGCATTCTTTTCGCGTCCTCACGGTCAGACGGCTTTCCTAAAATGATACCGTCTACAATGACCGAGGTGTCACTGCCTATCACAGTATCGACAGGGTAATCCCTTGCGACAGCCGCAGCCTTTTTAACGGCTAAAAATTCGGGAACACTCTCGGCATTCATACCCTCAGGTACGGTTTCGTCTACATCTGACGGATGAACTGTAACATTGTCGCTTATAAGTCCGATAAGCTCTTTTCTTCTCGGAGAAGCCGAAGCTAAAATTAACATTAAATCAGCTCCTTGAACTTAGGTAAAGCGCGCTTTATCATATTGGTATCAACGCAGTAGCTGATACGGACAAACTCCTTACAACCGAAGCCCTCGCCCGAAACCACAAGAATGTTTTTTTCCTTTGCCTTTTCGGAAAATGCATTTCCGTCACCGTTAGGAGCTTTTAAGAAGAGATAAAAGGCGCCGTCGGGAGCCGCACACTCATAACCCATAGCGGTAAGGTTGTCGAGTAAAAGGTTTCTGTTTTCGGCATAAACGGTAAGGTCGGGCATAACGTCAACACAGCGTGCGATGACCTTCTGTAAGAGTGAGGGTGCGCAAACATAACCGTACGCTCTGCCTGCACCTGCAACCGCGGCATAGACCTTATCTGCATTATCGGCAGTATGCGGTACAAATACATAGCCGAGTCTCTCACCGGGGAGGGAAAGCGACTTTGAATAAGAGTAGCAAACAATAGTATTTTTGTAAATACAGGGAACGTAAGGTACCTCTGCATCGGTGTAAACAAGCTCTCTGTAGGGCTCATCCGAAATGATATAGATAGCATGACCGTACTCTGCCGACTTCTCTTCCAGCAGAGTGGCAAGTTTTCCTATTGTTTCTCTTGAATATATAACACCCGAGGGGTTGTTAGGCGAGTTTATGATGACACCGACGGTGTTTACGTTTATAGCTTTTTCCAAAGCGTCGAAGTCTATCTGAAATGCCTTTGTATCAGCGGGGACAACGGTAAGATGCGCGCCCGCACCCTCTACAAATACCTTATATTCGGGGAAATAGGGTGCAATAGCGACTATTTCACTTGTTCCGTCGTCAACAGCGAGAGCTCTGAATGAGCAGCAAAGAGCCGCCGCGGCACCGCAGGTCATATATATGCTATCGGGAGAAGCATCAAAACCAAAGCGCCTTTTTATGTTATTTGCAACAGCGGTGCGAACCTCAACTGATCCCTGCGCGCTTGTATAGCCGTGGATAGAAACGGGGTCGCATTCTGCTATTATGTCAGCAAAGGCATCGGTAACCTCTTTGGGTGAGGGTACACTGGGATTGCCAAGTGAGAAGTCGTACACATTTTCAGCACCGATAAGAGCCGCCTGCTTCTTGCCGTATTCAAAAAGCTCTCTGATGGCAGAACGGGCGCTGCCGAGTCCGTAATTTTTTTCAGATATCATTAAAATCTCTCCTTAAGATCTATTTTCTTGATGAGTAAACCGCCGCCGATACCGATAACCGCTCCTGTAACAACTCCCGATACGATGAGTGCGGGCAGGTAGTATGCGATCTGGCTTGTTTCCATAATTATACAAGCGACTGTTATCTGAGCCGCGTTATGCGATACACCTCCAATAATGCTGACGCCCATTTCGGAAAAGATGCCGAGCTTTTTAAATAAAGCCATAAGTAGTAAGCTCAGCACTGCGCCCACCGTACTGTAGGCGAGGGTCAACACACTGCCGAAAAGCAGTGAAACTAAAAACACTCTGATCAATGACAGAACAAATGCAGGTCTTGCTCCAAGCTTGTACAGCGCAAAGACGATTATTAAATTGGGAAGTCCCATCTTTATACCCGGTACGGGGACTATGGGAGGTATGAGGCTCTCAAGATATGAAAGTATCATCGCAAGAGCGCAAAGCAGTCCGATAATTGTGATTCTATAAGTTTTCATCACGATACAAAATCCGTGTCAGGCGTTTTGTCCGACACTACAGTCACAATGGTTTTATTCGGCAGACAAACGAGGGTCTCACCGTGCCTACTTGCCTTACCCTGATGCATACAGAGCTTATCGGGGCAGGAGGCCTCTTTAATATAAGCCTCGCCGTTTTCTATTATGAGAAGATTATATCCGTTTTCGCTTTCAATTTCAACCTCTCTGTTTTGGCTGAGTGGGTATACGGCGATAATTTTACCGTCTTTTTTCACTTCGAGATATCCGCCGTCGGCACTCATTAAACTTATTATGAAAAAGACCAATACGGCCACGGTAATGACCGAAGCCGTAAGAATAATATCATTTTTTACTTTTCTTGAAATACTGATCTTCATTATAAACAGTTTAATCAGAGGCAGAAAACTACCTCTGATTCCTTTAGCATCATTTATTTGGATTTCTGTCTTTTATGCATCCCGTCGGGCAAACCTCGACACAAGCACCGCAAGAAGCACACTTCTCGTAATCAATACGGGCGAGGTTGTTTTCAACGTGTATAGCATCGTGAGGACAGGTCTTCTGACACTTCATACAGGCGATACAAGCGACCTTGCACTGCTTGCGCGCAACAGCTCCCTTTTCCTTGTTGCTGCACTTGACCTCAACGGTCTTACGCGCGTTAACGATGGAAATTATCGAGTTGGGGCAGGCTTTAGCGCAAAGTCCACAGCCTGTACAGCGAGAGGGGTCGACCTTTGCCACACTGTCAAAAATATGGATAGCATCATACTGACAGGCGACAACGCAGTCTCCAAAACCCAGACAGCCGTAGTTGCAGGCAGCGGGACCGCCGAATACCTGCTTTGCCGCCTTGCAGGTACCTGAACCCTGAAAGCTTGCTACCTCGGGCGCATTTTCGCAGTCACCGTTACAGTTAACAACTGCTACCTGTTCAATAACATCGGCAGGGGCAACACCTAAAATATCCGCGATCTGTGTCGCACAGGAGTCGCCGCCTGGGATACAAAGGTTGGTTTTAACATTCGGGTCAGAAGATAGGGCCTTAGCATAGCCGTCACAGCCTGTATATCCGCAGGCACCGCAGTTAGCGCCTGGAAGAGCATCTCTGATTGCGATGAATTTTCCATCTTCCTTTACACCGAAAAGGGTCGCAGCAACGACCAGCATTACTGCGCAAAGAAGTCCGATAACGGTTACCGCAATAACGGCAGTTAAAATAGCAGTCATTTCGGCACCTCCTTTAAGCGAACAGCGATTCGATAATTCCGCCAAAGCCTAAGAAGGAAAGGGAGACTATCGAAGCGGCAATAAGGGTGATCGGAACACCCTCAAAGGACTTGGGTGGGTTGGAAGCGGATATCCTCTCACGCACTCCTGCGAAGAGCACCATCGCAAGCATGAAGCCTAGTCCCGCGCCGAGAGAGGAAGCAATAGCTTCAATAAATCCGTAAGCGTCGGTAATGTTGTTTTTGCAGACACCGAGCACGGCGCAGTTTGTGGTGATGAGGGGAAGATAAATACCAAGCGATTTGTGCAGCGCGGGTATAAACTTCTTAAGGATTATCTCAACTAACTGAACGAGAGCCGCAATGACTAAGATGAATACGATAGTCTGCAGGTACTCAAGCTGGAAAGCGTTTAAGATATAGTACTGAATGGGGTGTGTAACCGCAGTAGCAAGCAGCATAACGAAGGTTACAGCAAGTCCCATACCGACAGCCTGATCGGTTTTCTTCGAAACACCGAGGAAGGGGCAGATTCCGAGGAACTGGGTAAGAACATAGTTGTTTACGAGCACCGAGCTCATAACGATTACAAGCAAAGCTTTAAAGTCCATAATCAGTTATCCTCCTTGCTTTTACATTCGCTCTTACTGCAAGCGTGAGCGTTAGGACAGCCCTCGCAACCAAATTCAGTCTTAGGCTTGTGGCTCATAAACTTGTTGACGGCGGCAATAAGCAAACCGAAAACGAAGAAGCCACCCGGAGCCTGAGTCAGTATCGGAATGGTGTAGTGCTTGATAAGGGGTAACTCCATACCCATAAAGGTTCCTGCACCGAAAACCTCTCTGACGGTAGACATAAGGAAGAGTGCAAGCGTAAAGCCGATACCCATTCCCACAGCATCAAGCACAGAGTCAACAATACCGTTTTTAGAAGCGTACATTTCTGCTCGTCCGAGAATTATACAGTTAACTACGATGAGGGATAAGAATACGCCTAGTGCCGAGTAAAGTGCGGGCACAAAAGCGTGCATCACCATCTCAACAACCGTTACAAAGCCCGCGATAACAACGATATAAGAGGGGATTCGCACCTTTGCGGGAATGATGTTGCGAAGAAGCGATATTACGAAGTTAGAGCCGATAAGAACGGCTGTAGCCGCAACACCCATGCCGAGTGCGTTCAGGATAGACGAGGTGGTAGCGAGTGTCGGACAGGTGCCAAGTAGAAGTACAAGAACAGGGTTTTCACGGACAATGCCTTTGATAAGATTTTGCATTTTATTCATGATCATTGTCCCCCTTTCACGGTGTTAAATGCCGCCTTGATATCGTTTTTAGCCATCTTCACGGCGTCGCTCGTTACAGTAGCGCCCGCAACGAGAAGAGCGTCGTCAGAAAGTGTGTCAATATTGTTATTCGTAATGCCGTCTGCATATCCGCTCTCTGCAATAGCGGCGCCGTAGCCCTTTGACTCGCTCTGAGAGGTGGTCTTATAAAGCACTATCTTGCCGTCAGCATCCATAATATAAAGCACTTTGACGGTTCCGCCGTAGCCTACCGCGTTTGCTGTGAACGCGTAGTGCGTCTTGCCGTTAATTTCGAGGCTGTAGGCAGCAGTAACGGTAGAAGAAACGGTTGAAAGCTTGTACGCGTTAAGTGTAATGCTGTTTGAAACATCCTCTCCGAACTCGGCCTTCACAGCGTTTTTGATACGACGATTGTCAACGTTTTCGTTGGCCTTGTAAACAGGTTCTAAAACAGCCTCTGCCTTAGATTTTATATCAGCGTAAGCCGCGTCGTTTGTAAGCTCGTTTCCGTCGAGGTCTATAACCTTATAAGCGGTGCCGAAAGCATTTACCGCAATGGCTACCGAAACATCATTTACCTTTGCAGTAATGACATATCCGATCTCGTTAGAGGGTGCGTATGCGCCGGTTATAGCGGCATCGGTACCTGCGGGAAGCTCAATGGATGTGAAGGTATATTTTTTAAATACGGGATTTGCCGCTGAGGGCATAAGCTTTTCGTAAAGCGCAGCGAGTTTTTGTTCGTCACTCTGCTCAATAGTGCTGTACTCGGAAAGTACGGTATAAGCATCGCTGAGCGCAGCTTTGATAGCATTTGAGGTTATCGTAGCACCCGTAATACCGTCGGCTGTGTTATCCTTGCCGCTGAAAACATTGTTGAAATCATCGGCAGAGCCGCGTGAATCAAAATACTCAACAAAAGAAAGCTTTGTTATCTTGCCGTCAGGACCGATACCGACAACAAGGGTCATATCCTTGCCACTGTAGGTGCCTGTAACGTTAAGCTTGAAAGCGTAACCGCTCCCGCCCTTGTCCCGTCTCAGCTCGAGTACCGATGGGGGAACATCGCTCCCGAGCTCTACTGTTTCAAACTCGGAAGCATCGGGTAAAACCACATAAAAGGCTTCGTTTGCCGAAGTTTCCTCCGCCTGCTTTATAAGCGGAGCGGTAAAAAGATTTACCGAAGAGAGGAGAAGCGCAACGATAAGACAGATACTACTGAGAACGACTATACTTTTAACAGCATCATTTTTCATCAGGCTTCACACCTCCAAACGGTCTTGTTACGGTCAGCTTGTTAATATAAGGACAAACGATATTCATAAAGAGTATCGCATAGGAAACTCCTTCGGGAAGTGAGCCCCAGCGGCGGATAGCGAAGGTGATGATTCCGCAGCCAAGCGCGAATACAACCTTGCCCCAGCTTGTTACGGGAGAGGTCGAATAGTCGGTTGCCATAAATATCGCACCGATAAGCAGTCCGCCCGACAGTACCTGATAGGTAGCGTAATCGAGTGAAGTGAGTCCCTGTGCCATAGTCTCAGGCGCGAAGAGAAGGCTCATCACAAAAACTGTGCCGACATATACGAGCGGAGTGTGCAGTGAAATGACTCTTTTTGCGACGAGATAAATTCCGCCGATGATAAGAGCCAGTGAGCAGGTCTCACCGATACAGCCGCCGCGTTTTCCGAGCAGCATGTCCGAAAGTGAGGGAATTACACCGTTGGTCTTTACAATTTCAGCCATAGGAGTAGCCGAAGCCTCTAAATCAGCAAGGTTTAAATTAAACATTCCGACTGCCCAGGGTGCTACCCAGTGGCTCATAGTAGAGCCGAAGGCGATAAGCATCACAATACGGGCAGTGATAGCGGGGTTCGCGAAGTTCATACCAATACCGCCGAAAAGCTGTTTTACAACTATTATTGCAACTACCGAACCAAAGGCCGCCTGCCACAGGGGTATGGAAACGGGCAGGTTGTAGGCGAGCAGCATACCTGTAACGACGGCTGAAAGATCGCCGACGGTAATGGGGCGCTTGCAAAGCTTTTCAAAAAGAAATTCCGAAAGAACTGCCACCACGACCGAGACGGCGGTAACGAGCAGAGAACGGATGCCGAAAATAAATACCGACGCGACAAGAGCGGGAATCAGTGCAATTACAACATCAAGCATTATCATCGTAGTGGAGGCTTTTCCTCTTATGTGTGGAGAAGCCGAGATAGTGAGCTTACCCATTATTCTTTCGCTCCTTTCAACTCTTCCTTGTGTTTTTTGAGTGCCGACTTTGAGAGCCTGTGGTTTTCAACCAGCGGACGGTTTGCGGGGCATACATAAGCACAGCAGCCACATTCGATACAAAGATTTATCTTACGCTTTTCGAGCTGCTCGTAATCGCGCAGAGCGAACGCTCTTGCGAAGGAAAAGGGCATAAGCTTCATCGGGCAGGCTCGCACACAGCGACCGCAGCGTATGCACGCTGTCGGCTCGGGCAGTCGAGCATCCTTTTCGTTTAATGCGATTATAGCGTTGTTATTTTTGAGTATCGGAGCTTCAAGGCTCTTTACCGCGGTACCCATCATAGGTCCTCCGTACAGCACCTTGGCAGGCTCGCTTTTAAAGCCGCCGCAGAACTCGAACACATCTGCCATAGAGGTGCCGATAGGTACGATAACGTTCTGAGGTTTTTTAACCGCACTGCCGTCAACGGTCAGTAGCTTTTCTGTAAGTGGCAAACCCGTTTTTATATAGCTTGCGATAAAAGCAAGAGTGGTAACGTTCATTACGATACAGCCAACGTCTATCGGGAGCTTACCCTCGGGTACCACCTTACCTGTACAGTGGTAAATGAGCACCTTTTCTCCGCCCTGTGGGTAAACAGAGGGCAGAACCTTTAGCTTAACGGCAGGGTCGTCTTCAAGGCTTCGCATTTTAGCTATTGCCTCAGGCTTGTTCGCTTCAATGCCAATAATAATGTTTTTAGCCCCGAGATACTTCTCTAATAGCTCTATACCCTCTTTTACAAGGTGGGTAGCGTCTATCATAGTTCTCGTATCGCTTGTAATATAAGGCTCACACTCAGCGCCGTTCAAAACTATCGTCTGGGTGCGCGAAAGATCCTTTACATCAAGCTTTACTGCGGTGGGGAAGCCCGCACCGCCAAGTCCCACAGCTCCGCTAGCACGAACAGCGGCGATAAAGCTGTCATAGTCTGAAACTTCGGGCGGAATACACGACTCGTCCTTAGTCATAAGCCCGTCCGATTCAATGGTAACAGCAGCGGTCTGGGAGCCGTTCGAGGTCCACATAGAGCCTATAGCGGTGACCTTACCCGAAACCGACGCGTGTATGGGCGCGCTGACAAAACCGCCCGCTTCAGCAATAAGACTTCCGACCTTTACTTCGTCGCCGGTCTTAACGATCGGCTTTGCGGGAGCACCTATATGCATATTCATCGGAATGGTAACGCTTTTCGGAGCGGGCATTCTGACGGGGGTCATATCAGCGGTGTTCTTGCGGTGCGGCACGTGAATGCCGTGTAATTTTGACATAGTGTTATACCTCAAATTAATAAAATTAAATATATTCCAATTAAAAATTATATATTATGTTATAATTTTTGTCAATTAATACACGCTCTTTTAAATTGTTAAATTTGTAACGAACGAAGAAGCTGCTTAACTGTATTCTGATTGTCTGTATTTTTGCATATTTTACCCATAAATTTCACATTTATTTTTCTTGAGGTAAAAAACAGTTATTAAGGCAAATGGTTGGTTTTACTTATTGACAGAGGGTATTGTTTTTTGTATAATGTTATAAAAGCTATCGGGCAATTCTCTATAATCTCTGAGGCATGACCCTTAGCATTTGGACAGCTTCTTGTTGTTAATGCATACTCTCTAAAAAGCAAGGGGGTATGTTTATCTGCGTTTAGTATAGAAGGCATCTAAAGCAGAAAGTAAGCATTTACTACACATTTATCGGTTGAATTAAATTTTAGGGGTGAATAAATTGAGTGATTCGGCGGTAACACGTACGGATAATATGACCTTGGATAAAAGCATTGAGGTATTCAAGTCAGAGGTTACGCAAATAGTTGATTTACCAAGTGACTTTGAAGAAGAGTTTGATTATAAAAAGCAATATACAGATGAATTCTATGAGCAGTACATAACAAGCTTTAAACCAAATACAAAGAAGCGGTACGCTTACCGTTTCTTTAAGCGTAGCTTTGATATTTTTGTTTCGGTAATTGCACTTATAATTCTGGCTTTGCCTATGCTTATAATAGCAATCGCAATAAGACTCGATTCAAAGGGCCCTGCTATATTCAAGCACGAAAGAATGGGCAAGGACGGAGAAGTTTTTACTTGTTATAAGTTCCGTTCTATGAAGATGACTGCTCCCAAGGCATGTGCAACTTCGGTTTTTGAGGATGCGGATGAATATTTTACCAAGGTTGGAAAGGTCCTCCGCCGTTTCTCGTTGGACGAGCTTCCGCAACTTTGGTGCGTGCTTGTAGGCAGTATGTCTATAATAGGCTACAGACCGGTTGTGCTTACTGAGCAAAAGTGCAACGATATGCGTCGCCGTTTAGGCGTCTTTAGTGCCCGTCCGGGCATTTCGGGCTTTGCGCAGGTACACGGCAGGGATGATGTGTATTATAAAAACAAGGCTATAATGGATGCTGAGTATGTCAAGAAAGCAAATTTCTGGCTTGATTTAAAGCTGGTATTTCAGACTGTTGGGGTCGTTCTCAGCCGAAAGGGAAATAAAGACTGATACTTTTATAAAAGGGAGATGGATAGCAAATGAAGATACTAGTAGTATGTCAGCATTATTATCCCGAACCCTTCAGAATTTCGGATATGTGCGAGGAACTTGTTCGAATCGGCCACGAGGTGACGGTCATAACAGGAGTTCCGAACTATCCTATGGGACGGATATACGACGGTTATAAAAAAGGCAAAAAACGCCATGAAAGTATAAACGGTGTGGATATACACAGATGCTTTACCATAGGCAGACGAAGCGGAATTTTATTCCGCGTTCTAAATTACTACAGCTTTGCTATCTCGTCCAAACTCTATGCGACCCGACTTAAAGATGATTATGATGTTGTTTTTGTTAATCAGCTGTCACCTGTAATGATGGCAAATGCAGGAGTGGCATATAAAAAGAAACACGGCAAAAAGCTCGTTATCTATACCCTAGACCTTTGGCCCGAGAGCCTTGCGGTCGGCGGTATAAAGGCTGGCTCTTTGCCGTATAAGTATTTTCATAGGGTATCTCGAAAAATTTACCAAACCGCCGATGAGATACTTGTAAGCTCAAAAAACTTCATAAATTATTTCAAAGAACAGTTTAATATTTCGGACCAAAAGCTCTTCTATATGCCACAATATGCAGAGGATATGTTCTCGCAAATAGTGACACAAAAAGAGGACAAGTCTACGGTAGATCTGCTCTTTGCAGGTAACGTTGGTAAAGCGCAGAGCATTGATACTGTAATCAATGCGGCAAACCTTTTGAGGGATAAAAAAGAGCTTAGATTTCATATAGTGGGTGAGGGCTCTGAGCTTGAAAATGTTAAAAAACTTGCAGAAAGCTACGACCTTGAAAACGTTAAATTTCACGGCAGACATCCGCTTGAGGAAATGCCTGAGTTTTACAGAAAAGCGGACGCTCTTCTTGTAACACTTGAGAAAAACCCCATTATCTCCCGAGTGCTGCCCGGAAAGGTGCAAAGCTATATGGCGGCAGGAAAACCACTTATAGGAGCTATTGACGGTGCCGCGAAAGAGGTCATAGAGGAAAGCGGTTGCGGCTTTGCGGCAGAAGCCGAAAACGCCGAACAACTTGCAGAGAAGATAAGGGAATTTTGTTTGCTTACCGCCGAACAAAAAGCCGAGCTCGGCAAAAACAGCAGAGAATACTACGACCGCTATTTCACAAAACAGGTCTTTATGAAAACTTTACTTTCACATCTTGAGGGATAGGAGTTTGGAGAATGTCTGATATAACAGCTATTGTACTCACATATAACGAAGAGAAAAACATTGAAGGCTGTATTACTTCTATTAAAAATTTAGTTGAACGTGTAGTTGTTATAGACAGTTTCAGCACCGATAATACCGTACAAAAGGCGGAGGAATTGGGGGCTGAGGTTTATGAGCATACATTTGAAAATCAGGCTAAACAGTTTATATGGGGTATGCAGAATATCGATATTACTACTCAGTGGGTGCTTCGGCTTGATGCGGATGAGAGGATAAGCTCTGAGGCGGCTGAGGAAATTCAAAATTTAACCGAAGAAAATACGGATACTGATATAAACGGCATTTTGGTAAGATTTAGCGTTAAGTTTTTAGGAAAAGAATTAAAACACGGCGGAATATATCCGTTTTGTAAGCTTGCCGTTTTCAAAAAAGATAAAGCCCATATGGAAGAAAGAAATATGGATGAGCATATCGTTTTGGATGAGGGCAGATATGTAAGCGTAAAAAGTGATTCAAAACACGAAGATTTTAAAGATCTGACAGCTTGGATAGATAAGCATAACAAGTATGCCTCAAGAGAGGTTATGGACTATTTTGCAAGAAAAGAACAAGCTGAAACACACAAAAATCTTAATATAAGTGCAAAAATAAAGCGTTTTGTTAAAATGAAAATTTATTATAATCTGCCTATGGGAACGAGGGCTCATTTGTATTTTATTTATCGATATTATTTTAAACTCGGCTTCCTTGACGGTAAAGAGGGTAAGATTTTCTGCTTTTTGCAGGCTTATTGGTATAGATTTTTGGTCGACGCTAAAATATATGAAACCGAATTGAAAGAGAACGGAAAATGAAAACAGTTCTGATATTAATGGGAAGATATCTTCCAGGCTTTAAGGACGGCGGTCCTGTCCGCACGATTATAAATCTGACCGAGGCGTTAGGTGACGAGTACGATTTTCGTATAATTGCTCTTGACCGCGACCACGGGGATGAAAAGCCGTATGACAATATAAAATACAATGAGTGGAACACTGTCGGCAAGGCAAAGGTTCGCTATGTTGAGCCGTACGGCTTCTCCTTTAAGCTGATTCGTGAGGCGGCAAAGCAGGCTGATGTTGTATACACCTGTGGATTTTTTAATGACTACGGATACAAGACCCTCATTTTGAACAGACTCGGTAGACTTTACAAAAGACCTGTCACAGTCGCTTCTATGGGCACCTTTTCAAAGGGCGCTTTAGCGCAGAAATCGGCAAAAAAGAAGATATTTATTACCCTTTGCAAAGCCCTCGGACTGTTTAAAAATATTACTTGGTCGGTCACGTCAGAGCTTGAAGCCGCGGATCTGCAAAACAGTATAGGACAGTCTGCAAAATATGTAATAGCAGAGGACCTTCCGCGTGTTAATGTACCGGGGATAAATGAGGAAAACAAAAAGACCGATGCTTTAAAAATCGTCTTTTTATCACGTATCAGCCCTAAGAAGAATTTGCTTGGTGCAATAAGGATATTGTCTTCGTTAAAATGCCAGGTCGAATTTTCCATTTGTGGTCCGGATGAGGATAAAGAGTATTGGAAGACTTGCCAAAATGAACTAGCAAAGCTTCCTAAGAATATTAAATGGCAGTATAAAGGCAACGTACCGTCTGAAACTGTACAACAGGAGCTTTCAAATTATGATGTTTTCTTATTCCCGACACTCGGTGAGAACTTCGGACATGTAATATTTGAGGCGCTTTCAGCGGGCTGTATTCCTGTTATCAGTGATACTACTCCTTGGTTGGATTTCGAGCAGAATAACTGTGGAATAGTATTGCCGCTCGAAAAGCCTGAGCCTTTTACAAAAGCACTTGAGGACTTAGCTCAGATGAGTGAACAGGAGCTTATAACAATAAAGCAGAATGCAGTGAACTATGCACGTAGAAAAACTGCAGAAAGCCTTGAAAATACAGGATATAGGAAAATATTTAATTCATAGGATAGGAGAAATGGTTTTGGCTGAGAATGCAAGACCTGAAATTGTCTGGTGGCGAGATGTGCCGGTCGATGTTGAATGGGGACTTTTAAACCATTTGGCAACAGAATGGAGCAATAAAATAACGGTAGTGTCAGCTAATGATTTTGAAGTTGCAAGAAAGAAATGTAATTGGCAAAGCAACAATAAAAATGTCGATATTCTCATTTGCAGCAAAGAAAACGACAGTAGAATTGAGAGTCTTATAAAATCTGACGCCATTCATTTGTTCAGTGGTATAAGAGGGAACCACAAGGTATATATAGACCGTATAAATTCAATGGGCGATTCTTTTTTGAAACGCTGTGCGCTTATAATGGAGTCTCCGTCACTTTATGGGAAACCGCATATTCGAGCGATAAAACGTCTTCTTTATCCTGTGCTCTACAGGTTTTACAATATAAAGTATGGTAAAATTATCTCAGCTGTATTTACTATGGGCGAAAAAGCCAAAGAGGTATACAACTCTTACGGATGGAATAATGTCGACATATTTCCTTTTCAGTATCTTGCCGAGTTAGGAAACGTTAACAATCTATCAAGTGAAAAAGATGATACTTTAAAAATTCTTTATATTGGCAGATTTGATTATGCAGCAAAGGGAGTAGATATATTATTACAAGCAATAAACGGCATTGACGGAAACTATTCGCTTGATCTTGTCGGTGGATATGGGGCTAATGCAGAAGAAGTAATAAATGCTGTTAAGAATAATCCGAAGATTAATTATTTAGGTACGTGGGATTCTAATTCGGTTGTTAATAATATGAAAGAATATGATGTGTGTATTGTACCAAGCCGTTATGATGGTTGGAATATGACACCCTATCAGGCAATTAATGCGGGAATCGGTTGTGTAGTAAGTGATAATATTGGTAGCCAAGAACTTATTCACAACAGTAAAAGCGGCGTTGTTTTTCCTGCAGGAGATTGTGATTCATTAAGAAAAGCAATTCAAATGATTATAAATAATCAAAATATAGTTTGTGAATGGAAAGAGAACGCTGTAAAATATTGTGATAGGATTTCAGTCAGTACTGTAGGAAATTATTTTATCCAGTGTTTAGAATATGCATTTTTAGGAGCAAAAGAAAAGCCGCAATGCCCTTGGTTAGGAGAAAAGGATATTTGATGAACATATTTTTTGTTGGTAGCACCGTCGATGAAGAGACATTAAAAGAGTTGCCTGACGCATCCGTAGCTGGAAATAAAATGCAGGCGGGCTTTGTAAAGGGTTTTTCAGAAAATAAAGTAAATGTTTCTTGCATATCGGTAAAACCTTATGCAATGTGGAGATTTAATAAAAAACCTATATACGTAAAGGAAACCGAACTTAATATTTCAGGAACGCCTGTAAAAGCAGTTCCGTATTTCAATATACCGATTATAAAACAAATCAGCATACACTTTGCAATACTTAAAGAACTAAAAAAGCAGCTGAAGAAACATAAAAATGAAGCAAACGTAGTAATGGTATACAATACAATGAGTTTTTTTGCTTTGCCGGTTCTTAAAGCGGCCAGGAAATTTAAAGCCCACGCTGTCTCTATCGTTGCAGATCTCCCGATAAAGTTTCGTAAGAACATAATAAGACGTTATGAGGATAAGCTTCAGGAAGACTTAATATGCAGATTTGATGCACTTATACCGCTAACCGAATACATTCAAAAGGATTTTGCTCCTAAAACCCCATATTGTGTTGTTGAGGCTGGTTGCGA